>NZ_JBHWBP010000043.1:0-37014 GCF_042735575.1 Streptomyces sp. NPDC059564
CGATCCCGCGGTTGATGGGCAGCTCGCCGTCCGCGTCGTTTGGGGGAGTGGTCAGGTTCAAATGGTTACAGGGGCTTGCCAAGCTGCTTTACCATTCCCGTGTAACGCCGCTTGACGCGCTGTTCCCGAATCCGTCCGCCCGCGAGGAAGAGGACCACCGCCGTGCACGTGATCAGCGTTTCCCCCGACGACGTCACCGTCTCCCCGAACGCCACCATGACCGGCCTCGCCGCCCCCAGCCGCGGCAGCCGCGAACTCAGCACCTGGCACGTCGACATGCCCGCCGGGGCCACCGGCCCCGAGCACTCCGTCAGCCGGGAGCAGGTCTGGCTGCTCACCGCCGGGTCCCTGGAGGTCACCTGCGACGGCCGCACCGAGAAGGTGACCGCCGGTCAGACGCTGGTGCTGCCCCCGGACGTGCTCCGCCGGATCCACGCGGCACAGTCCTTCGAGGCGTACGTCGTCATGCGCGCGGACGGCGTGGCCGCGGTCCCCGGCACCGAGGGCACCCGCGTCCTGCCCTGGGCGCGGTGAGCCCCGGCGGGAACGGGGCCCGGCCGGTCCCTACTGGTCCTTGTCCTTCTCGTCGCGTTCCTCGCGCAGCGACTTCAGGAACTCCGGGTTGTCGTCCGGGGCCACCCATTGGGTGCGGCCCGGGCGGCCGCCGCCGACGCCGGTGCGCTTCTTGCCCGCGAACAGCCACACCACCGGCCCGACGATCGAGAACAGCAGGATGATGATCACCCACACCACCTTGGGGAGGTGCTTGACCTCCTCCTCGGGGGTGTTCAGGCAGTCGATGAAGGTGTAGATGGTCAGCGCGATGATCAGCAGGAAGGGCAGATAGCGCAGCACGGTGTGGGACCGACTCCCGGGCAGTGGCGGCGGGCCCGTGCGGGGCCCCGGTGACGTCTCCAGGGTAGTTGGTGACGGATACTGGGCCCCATGGCTTACGACGATCTCCGCTCGCTGCTCCGGGCTCTGGAGCGGGAGGGCGACCTCAAGCGCATCAAGGCCGAAGTCGACCCGTACCTGGAGATCGGGGAGATCGTCGACAGAGTGAACAAGGCCGGCGGCCCGGCCCTGCTCTTCGAGAACGTCAAGGGCTCGGCGATGCCGCTCGCCATGAACGTCTTCGGGACCGACCGCCGCCTCCTGAAGGCCCTCGGCCTGAAGTCGTACGGCGAGATCAGCGAGAAGATCGGCGGCCTCCTCAAGCCCGAACTGCCCCAGGGCTTCATCGGCGTCCGCGAGGCCTTCGGCAAGCTCGGCTCGATGGTGCACGTCCCGCCGAAGAAGGTGAAGGCCGAGTCCGCGCCGGTCCAGGAGGTCGTCCTCACCGGCGACGACGTGGACCTCGACCAGCTCCCGGCCCTCTTCACCTGGCCCAAGGACGGCGGCTCCTTCTTCAACCTGGGCCTGACCCACACCAAGCACCCCGAGACGGGCGTGCGCAACCTGGGCCTCTACCGCCTCCAGCGCCACGACAAGCGCACCATCGGCATGCACTGGCAGATCCACAAGGACAGCCGCAACCACTACGCCGTCGCCGCCGCGCGCGGCGAGCGGCTGCCGGTCGCCATCGCCTTCGGCTGCCCGCCCGCCGTGACCTACGCCTCCACCGCGCCGCTGCCGGGCGACATCGACGAGTACCTCTTCGCCGGGTTCGTCGCGGGCAAGCGGATCGAGATGGTCGACTGCAAGACGGTCCCGCTGCAGGTCCCGGCCAACGCCGAGGTCGTCGTCGAGGGCTGGCTGGAGCCCGGGGAGACGCTCCCCGAGGGCCCGTTCGGCGACCACACCGGCTTCTACACGCCGCAGGAGCCGTTCCCCGCGCTGAAGATCGACTGCGTGACGATGCGCAAGCGCCCGCTGCTCCAGTCCATCGTCGTCGGCCGGCCGCCGACCGAGGACGGTCCGCTGGGCCGCGCGACGGAACGCTTCTTCCTGCCGCTGCTCAAGATCATCGTGCCGGACATCGTGGACTACCACCTCCCCGAGTCGGGCGGCTTCCACAACTGCGCGATCGTCTCGATCGACAAGAAGTACCCCAAGCACGCGCAGAAGGTCATGCACGCCATCTGGGGCGCCCACATGATGTCGCTGACCAAGCTGATCATCGTGGTGGACAAGGACTGCGACGTCCACGATCTGCACGAGGTGTCCTGGCGGGCCCTGGGCAACACCGACTACTCCCGCGACCTCACGGTCGTCGAGGGACCGGTGGACCATCTGGACCACGCCTCGTACCAGCAGTTCTGGGGCGGCAAGGCGGGCATCGACGCCACGAAGAAACTGCCGGAGGAGGGTTACACCCGAGACGGCGGCTGGCCCGACATGGTGGAGTCCGACCCCGCGACGGCGGCCCTCGTGGACCGCCGGTGGAAGGAGTACGGCCTGTGAGCCCCATCGCCGTGGGCGGTCCCGCCCTCTTCATCGGCAGCGACACCCCCTGTGTCGCGCTGGTGCGCCCCGAGATCGACCCGGCCCAGCCGGAGGTGCTCGCGGCCGCCAAGCGGGCCGGTGTCACCCCGGAGGAGTTCGCCGGACCGTCGGACCTGTGGCAGCTGATCGCCGACCGCACCGACGGTGAGGGCCGCGAGATCGCCCTCAACGACCTGTCCAACGCCGACGCGGCCGCCTTCGCCGACCGTCTGCTGGACGCGATCGGCGACCCGGAGTCCGAGTTCTCGGTGCTCCTGACCGTCGCCGCGCACGACGTGCTCCGTCTCGACGGCCGCCCCGCCGGCGAGGGCTTCGCCTTCCTGGCCAGCGTCGTCCCGCCGCCCTCCGAGGGAACGCCCCTGCTGGAGGTGGAGATCGGCCCCTCGTCCCTGACGGACCTGCGCGCCGAGATCGAACAGTTCCGGAGGTCCCTCGGATGACATCGGCTGCCGAGGGAGTCCTCGGGCCCGGCCCCGCGCCACAGGCCACCGGCAAGGTCAAGGCCTTCCTGCGGCTGGTGATGATCGAGCACTCGGTCTTCGCGCTGCCCTTCGCCTACATCGCGGCCTTCACCGCCATGTTCCGGCTGGACGGGCGCGTGCACTGGCGCGAACTGCTCCTCGTCACCGTGTGCATGGTCGGCCTGCGGACCTTCGCCATGGCCGCGAACCGGATCATCGACCGCGAGATAGACGCCCGCAACCCGCGCACCGCGGGGCGCGAGCTGGTCACCGGCGCGGTGTCCGTGCGGTCCGCGTGGACCGGGGCCGGTGTCGCGCTCGTGGTGTTCCTCGGGTCGGCCGCGCTGCTGAACCCGCTGTGCCTGGCGCTCGCACCCGTCGCCGTCGTCCCGATGGTGGTGTACCCGTACGGCAAGCGGTTCACGAACTTCCCGCACGCCATCCTGGGCCTGGCCCAGGCGATGGGCCCGATCGGGGCCTGGCTGGCCGTCACCGGCGAGTGGTCCTGGGACGCGGTCGTCCTCGGGCTGGCCGTGGGCGTGTGGATCGGCGGCTTCGACCTGATCTTCGCCTGCCAGGACGTCGCCGCCGACCGGGCGGACGGCGTCAAGTCCGTCCCGGCCCGCTTCGGCGTCCCGGCGGCCCTGTGGGGGGCGCGCGGCGCGCACGTCGTCACCACGGCCCTGCTGGCCTGGTACGCCGCCGCCACGGACGCCGGCCCGCTGTTCTGGTTCGGCCTGCTGGTCGTCGTGGCGGCCTTCTGCTACGAGCACACCATCGTGAAGCCGCACGACCTGTCCCGCCTGAACCGCGCCTTCTTCACGGTCAACGGCTTCATCGGCATCGCCCTCTTCGTGTGCGCCCTGCTGGATCTGGTGACGCGCGGTCTGACCGTCTAGCGACGACACCGGCATCGGCCCGGCCGGTGGCCGGAAGGGGGGTGTCCCACCCCCTGGGACGGGCGGGGGCCTTACCGAGTGCCTGCGCTCCGTGGCCGGATAGTCTCGGAGGTATGACTGAGCGCAAGCGCACCCCGTGGGTGGTCGGGGTTTCCGGGGCGTCCGGGACGCCGTACGCGGCGGCGGTGATCCGCGGGCTGCTGGCGGCGGGCGAGGGCGTGGACCTGGTGGTCAGCCGCGCCTCGCGGCTCACCCTGCTGGACGAGACCGGCATCGCCTTCCGCGACGCGCACTGGCGCGACGACCTCGCCGAGTGGCTGGGCCGGGGGGCCGACGGGAAGCCGGGGACCTTCGAGGTGCCCGTTCTGGACGACGTCCGGTACTGGGGAGCGGGCGACCTGGCGGCCGGTCCGAGCTCCGGCTCGTACCTCGTCAAGGGGATGCTGATCGTCCCCGCGTCGACGGCGTGCGTCGCCGGTGTGGCGCTGGGACTGTCGAAGGACCTGCTCCAGCGCGTCGCGAGCGTGACGCTCAAGGAGCGGCGCCGACTGGTGGTCGCGGTGCGGGAGACCCCGCTGAACGGGCAGACGCTGAAGCATCTGGTGGCGCTGGACGAGGCGGGCGCGATCGTGCTGCCCGCCTCTCCGGCGTTCTACGCGGGTGCGACGCACATCCAGGATCTGGTGGATTTCGTCGCGGGGCGGGTGCTGGACGCGGCAGGGGTGCCGCATCGGCTGTACCGCCGGTGGGAGGGGGAGCTCGGAAGCTCCCGCCCCCGGGAGACGGCCGGTGACTAGCGCTTCTTGCCGGTCAGCGGCTTGCGGGCCTTGTCGACGCGGTGGGCGGCGGCAGGCTGGTGGGCACGGGATCGGTTGGCCAGCTCCTGGAGCTGTCGCATGTGCGCGTAGGCCATCTCGATCGAGTACACGGTGAACCACTCCTGAAGATCGTCATTGATCTGATGAAAGATTCGCAGGGTGTTGACCCTGCGTGCCTTAGATTCTATACCTAGACTTGCAGGATCGCCGAATAATGGAAGGCTCCACGTAATGGACACGGTGGACAGGCAGCTCATCCAGGCACTTCGCGAGAACGGTCGTGCCTCGTACGCGGAGCTGGGCCGTCTCGTGGGCCTCTCCGGCCCCAGCGTCACCGACCGGATCAACCGCCTGGAGACGGCGGGCGTGATCACCGGCTACCGCGCGACCGTGGACTCGGCCTCGCTCGGTCTCGGCGTCACCGCGCTGATCGGCATCTCCCTCTCCGACGCCGCGGACCACGAGGACGTGGCGCGCCGGCTGCGCGACCTCGCCGAGATCGAGGACTGCTGGTTCATCGCCGGCGACGACTCCTACATGCTGAAGGTGCGCGCCAGCGACGTCGACGGCCTGGAGCGGATCATCCGCAGGCTCTCCGGCACCAAGGGCGTTTCGCGCACCCGCACCACGATCGTGCTCTCCACGAAGTGGGAGAACCGGGTCGGGGAGCTGCCCGAAGAGGGCTGAGAGTACGGTGGGTGGCGGTTGCACGCAGGACGGGACACATAGAGGAGACACCGGCATGGACGCTGGGCTCAAGCGCGAGCTGGAGGAGAAGGTCCGCTCCGGCGAGCGGCTGACGCGTGAGGACGGCATCGCCCTCTACGAGTCGGACGACCTGGCCTGGCTGGGCGGTCTCGCCCACGAGGTGCGCACGCGCAAGAACGGCGACGTCGTCCACTTCAACGTCAACCGCCACCTCAACATGACGAACGTGTGCACCGCCTCGTGCGCGTACTGCTCGTTCCAGCGCAAGCCGGGCGAGAAGGACGCGTACACGATGCGCATCGAGGAAGCCGTCCGCCTGGCCAAGGCCATGGAGAACGAGAACCTCACCGAGCTGCACATCGTCAACGGCCTGCACCCCACCCTGCCGTGGCGGTACTACCCGCGCTCCCTGTCCGCCCTCAAGGAGGCGCTGCCGAACGTCTCGCTGAAGGCGTTCACGGCCACCGAGATCCACCACTTCGAGACGATCTCCGGCCTGTCGGCCTCCGAGATCCTCGACGAGCTGATCGAGGCCGGCCTGGAGTCGCTCACCGGCGGCGGCGCGGAGATCTTCGACTGGGAGGTCCGCCAGCACATCGTGGACCACCGCACCCACTGGGAAGACTGGTCGCGCATCCACCGCCTGGCGCACGAGAAGGGGCTCAAGACCCCCTCGACCATGCTCTACGGGCACATCGAGGAGCCGCGCCACCGCGTGGACCACGTGCTGCGCCTGCGTGAGCTCCAGGACGAGACCGGCGGCTTCCAGGTCTTCATCCCGCTGCGCTACCAGCACGACTTCGTGGACATGCAGGACGGCAAGGTCCGCAACAAGCTCCAGGCGCGCACGACGATGGCGACCGGCGCCGAGGCCCTCAAGACCTTCGCGGTCTCGCGCCTCCTCTTCGACAACGTGCCGCACGTCAAGGTCTTCTGGGTGATGCACGGCGTGCAGACCGCCCAGCTCGCGCTCCAGCACGGCGCGGACGACATGGACGGCTCGGTCGTCGAGTACAAGATCACGCACGACGCGGACAACTACGGCACCCCGAACAAGCTGGGCCGCGAAGACCTGCTGGAGCTGATCCGCGAGGCGGGCTTCCGCCCGGTCGAGCGGAACACGCGCTACGAGGTCATCCGCGAGTACCCCGGCCCCGAGGCGGGCCTGCGCGAGACGCCGCAGGCGATGCGCCTGTGATGTGCGGCGGTTGACGGAGCCCCGGTCCCTGGCGGACCGGGGCTCTTCCGTTGCCCGGCGGCATCAGTAATGACTACTATTCGGGAATGGCCCTTACCTTCACCTTCGACCCGGTGGTCGGCCCCGCCCTGCGCGACGGCATCGCGGACCTGTGGACCGAGGTCTCCAACGCGGGCGGCGCGGTCGGCTTCGTCCCGCCCGTCACCCGCGACCTCATCCGGCCCGAGCTGGTCAAGCACCTCGTGGCGATGGCCGAGGGCCGCCACCGGCTGCTGGTCGGGCACGACGAGCGGGGCGAGGTCGCGGCCGTCGCCTTCCTCGCCCTCAACACGCACCACTTGATGACGCACTGGGTCTGGGCGTACACGGTCATGGTCAGCCCCGCCCTCCAGGGCCGGGGCGCCGGGCGGCAGCTGATGGCCGCCCTCGCCGACGCGGCGCGCACGCTGGAGGGCATCGAGGCCATCCGCCTCGGCTGCCGCGGCGGCCTCGGGCTGGAGCACTTCTACGCGGCGTGCGGCTACAAGGAAGTCGGCCGGGTCCCCGACGCCATCCGCGTGGCCCCCGGCGACGACCGCGACGACATCACGATGCTGCTGCCGCTGCACTGACCCCGGCGGGGCGGAGCGGGGGTCCGGCGTGTTTCACTGGACTGGCACGTGCCGACGTAACGACGAGAGAGAAGGGGTCACCGTGTCCCGCAAGCCGAGCGCGACGATCCGCTACACCGCGATGCGTCTGACCATCTTCGTCGGATGCCTGGTGCTGGTGGCCGGACTGAACGCCGTGGGCCTGGTACCCGCCGGACTGGGTGACGCCAACCCCGCCTGGCTCGTGCTGCTGGCCCTGGTGATTTCCGCGCCGCTCTCCTTCGTCCTGCTGCGCAAGCAGCGCGACGAGATGTCCGAGCAGATCTCCGGACGCGTCGCGGGCGCGAAGGACAAGCTCGCCGCGAACCGCAGCCAGGAGGACGCGGCCGACGACGCCGCCCGCGTGAGCTGACCCACACTCCGAACCGCCCCGGCGCCGGGAACACCACCCGCCACGCCGGGGCTTCGGCGTATCCGGGGTCCGCGCGCGGCGTCTCGTCCCAAAGAACGCCTTTGAGAATCTCAAAGGGAAAGTGTTAGCGTGTTCAACATGTTGACCCCAGCCGCGCACCCGATCACCGCGAGCGTCCCGCTCGTGGCGCGCCTGCACGTCGACCTCTGCCGCCGCGTGTCCGCGGCCTGTTGCTGTTGCCGCTGATTCCCCTCGCCCCGCCGAGCTGAATCGATACAGCAGCGGTCCCGGCCGGTCCGGCCCTTTCTGGCTGCCGCCGCACCGCACCCGCCCTTGCAGAAACCTTCCGCCGTACGTCGTGCGTCCCCCCGGAGAGTGTCCGTGTCCGCGTCCCCCCAGGCCCAGGCTCCCGCCAAGGCCTCGCTCAAGTTCCCGTTCTGGGCCCAGATAGTCGCCGGCCTCGCGCTCGGCGTCCTCTTCGGCTGGCTCGCCCGCAGCCAGGACATCAGCTGGCTCAAGACCACCCTCGAACAGGTCGGCGACATCTTCATCCAGCTGCTGAAGCTGGCCGTCGCGCCCCTCGTCTTCTTCGCGATCCTGGTGTCCATCACCAACCTGCGGAAGGTGAACAACGCCGCGCGGCTCGCCTCCCGCACGCTGCTCTGGTTCATGATCACCTCGCTGGTCGCGGTCGGCATCGGCCTCGCCCTCGGCCTGCTGACCAACCCGGGCGCCGGCACCGGCCTCACCCCGGCCGACGGCAAGGAGCCCAAGCGGCACGGCTCCTGGATCGACTTCCTGACCGGCATCGTGCCGAAGGACATCATCACGCCGTTCACCGAGCTGAACGTCCTGCAGATCGTCTTCCTCGCCGCCGTCGCGGGCATCGCCGCCCTCCAGCTCGGCAGCAAGGCCCAGCCCGTCCTGAACCTCGCCGAGTCGGTCCTGGAGCTCCTCCAGAAGGCCCTGTGGTGGGTCATCCGCCTCGCCCCGATCGGCACCGTCGGCCTCATCGGCACCGCCATCGCCAGCTACGGCTGGGACCTGATCGGCAAGTACGCCACCTTCACCGCCGACATCTACATCGGCTGCGCCCTGGTGATGTTCGGCGTGTACCCGCTGCTCCTCGCGACGGTCGCCAAGGTCAACCCCGTCCAGTTCTTCAAGGGCGCCTGGCCCGCGATCCAGCTGGCCTTCGTCTCCCGCTCCTCGGTCGGCACCATGCCGGTCACCCAGAAGGTCACCGAGCGCCTCGGCGTCCCGAAGGAGTACGCCTCCTTCGCCGTCCCGTTCGGCGCCACGACCAAGATGGACGGCTGCGCCGCGATCTACCCGGCGCTCGCCGCGATCTTCATCGCGAACATCTTCGACGTGCAGCTGGGCATCAAGGAGTACCTGCTCATCGCGTTCGTCTCGGTGGTCGGCTCCGCCGCCACGGCCGGTCTGACCGGCGCGACCGTGATGCTCACCCTGACCCTGTCCACGCTGGGCCTGCCGCTGGCCGGTGTCGGCCTGCTGATGGCGATCGACCCGATCCTGGACATGATGCGCACCGCCACCAACGTGGCCGGCCAGGCCGTCGTCCCGGTCATCGTCGCCGCCCGTGAGGGGATCCTGGACAAGGAGGCGTACGCCGCCGCCTCGTCCTCCCCGCTGGACGAGCCGGCCGCCGCCCCCGCCGCCGCCGAGCCGGCGAAGGTCCCCGTCGCCGCCTGACGCGCCTTTCGGTACTCCGCAGCCCCCGCCCCCGTCCGGGCGGGGGCTGCGGTGCGTTTCAGACGGTCTGCCAGCGCACGTACGCGACGGCCGCCAGCAGGAACGGGGCCGCGTACCACCAGCGGCCGAGGGTGCGGTGGAAGAGGGGCAGGGCGGTGATCAGGAGTCCGACGAAGAACAGGCCGACGCTGATCTCGGCCATGAAGCGGGCGTCGTCGCGCATCCGGTCGTCCGGCGAGTCGGGTTGCAACACGAGCGCGCCGTAGCCGAAGTACAGGGCGGGCAGGTAGCAGAACACGACGAGGGGCAGACCGAGGACCCAGCGCAGGCATCCCTGGTCCTGGGGCAGGTCGATGCTCTCGCGGCTGGATCTCATCCGGCCATCATCGCCGGAGCCGTGACGGCGTCCACAGCCGGACGGTGTCGTCGTCGCTGCCGCTGGCCAGGGTCCTGCCGTCGGGGCTGAAGGCGACGGCGGTGACGATGGCGGCGTGGCCGGCGAGGACGACCGGCGCGGCGGTGAGATGCGTGACGTCCCACAGCCGGACGGTGTTGTCGTTGCCGCCGCTGGCGAGGGTCTTGCCGTCCGGGCTGAAGGCGACCGAGGTGACGGTGCCGGTGTGGCCGGTGAGGGTGGCGATGCCGTTGCGCCGCTCCACGTCCCACACCCGGACGGTGCCGTCGATGCTGGCGCTGGCGACGGTCCTGCCGTCGGGACCGAACGCGACCGAGGTCACCGTGCCGGTGTGGCTGGGGATCTCGAAGCGGTCGGTGCTGGAGCGGCTGTTGATGTCCCACAGGCGGAGGGAAGAGTCCAGGCGGCCGACGGCGAGGGTCTTGCCGTCCGGGCTGAACGCCATCGAGGTCGGCGTCCCGTCCATCCTGACGGCCTGGCCGGTGTCCTTTTGGAGCCCGGCGTACCAGACTTCGATCAGCCCGCCTTCCCTTCCGGTGGCGAGGAACCTGCTGTCCGAGCTGTAGACCATCGACCTCAGGACGCCGCCACCGTCACCCGTGGCGTGGGACGGGGTGAGGACAGTGCCGGAACGGCCGGCGATGTCCCACACCTGCACCTCGGTCTTGCCGAGGGCGAGCGTGGTCAGGCCGGGATCGAAGGCCACCGCCTGGGGGCGGTCGGAGCTGCCGGTGGGGCTGACCGTGCTGGTGCGCTTGGCGGTGTCCCAGAGGCGGAGGGTGCTGAGCCCGTCCACGCTCGCGAGGTGCGTGCCGTCGGGGCTGAACGCGATACCGCGCACGGAACCGGAGTGACCGTCGAGGACGACCGACGGCTCCCCGTCCGCGTCGTCGCCCCCGAGCTGCCAGGCCGCGAACACGCCGCCCGCCCCGGCGGCGGCGATGCCGAGGCCGCTGAGGAGGACTCGTCGGCGGCTCGGTCGGGGGCGGGGGGCCTTGAGGAGCGGGATGCCGGGTTGTGCGGGTGCGGGTGCGGGTGCCGCTGCGGGTGCTGGTGTGGCTGTGGCTGCGGGGGTTGGTGCGGGCGCGGGCGCCGGGACGGGCGCGGGCGCCGGTACGGGAGTTCGCGCCGGTGCGGGCGTCGGCTCTGGCGCGGGAGCCGGGTGCAGCAGGGTGCGGAGCCGGTCGGTGACGGTGGGCGCGTCCGGGCGGTCGGCCGGGTCCTTGGCCAGGAGGGAGGCCACCAGTTCCGCGACGGCGGGCGGTACGTCCTCCAGGGCCGGGGCAGCTTCCTCCAGGTGCAGCCGCATCAGCACCCAGACCCCCTGCTCGGCGCCGGGGAAGGGCGGCTCACCGGTCAGCAGCGCGAACAGCACGCACCCCAGGGCGTACAGGTCGCAGCTCGCTTCGACGTGCTCGCCGCGCCACTGTTCGGGCGCCATGTAGGCCGGCGTCCCGAACACCCGGCCCGTGACGGTCAGCCCCCGGGTCGAGTCGGCGGTGCGGGCGATGCCGAAGTCGCAGATCTTCAGGCGGCCGTCGGCGAGGAGGAAGAGGTTCGCGGGCTTGAGGTCCCGGTGCACCACCTTCTGGGCGTGCGCGGCGGCGAGCGCCTCCGCCGCCTGGAGGGCGAGCCCGAGCGCCTCCGGCAGCGGCAGGCCGCCGCCGGGGGAGCGGGCCAGCAGGTGGGCGAGGTCCTCGCCCTCCAGCAGCTCCATGACGATGAACAGCCGGTCCTCGTGCTGCCCGATGTCGTGGACGACCGTGATCCCGGGATGCTGGAGCCGCGCCCCGATCGCCGCCTCACGCCGGAACCGGCGCAGCAGTTCGTCGGAGACGTCGAGCTCCAGCAACACCTTGACGGCCACGGCCCGGCCCAGCTCGACGTCGTACGCCTGCCACACCTCACCGATGCCGCCCTGCCCGAGCCGCACGTCCAGCCGGTACCGCCCGGCCAACCGCTCCCCCGCCTGCATGGTGCCCCCTGGAGTGCCTCAACCCCCGTTGTGGTCAGGGGTCATTGTGTAGCACGGGAGTACGCGAGGAAGCCCGTCCAGGCGTGCGGGGCGAAGGTGAGGTGGGGGAGGGTGATGTCCTTGGAGTCCCGGACGTGGATCGTCGCCGGGGTGGTGGACACCTCGACGCACGAGTCCCCTTCGCTGCCGCTGCTGTGACTGCTCTTGAACCAGGCGTGCGCAACTTCGACGCAGTCGTTGCCATCGCTGCTGCTGCTGTAGCTGCTCTTGAACCAGCGCAGACCTAAGCCGTCGGTCATGAGGCGTACCCCACGAACTCGGACCATGCCTTGGGCGTGAAGGCGAGGTGGGGCAGGCGCATGTCCTTGGAGTCGCGGACGTGGATCGTGGCCGGGGTGTTCGCCACCTCGACGCAGTCGTTGCCGTCGCTGCTGCTGCTGTAACTGCTCTTGAACCAGTCCAGCTCGCGGTTGTGGATCATGTTTCTCCTAGCAGTTCCTCGATGAAAGCCAGCGACTTCCCGGGTGTGAGCGCCTGAGCTCGGATGATGCCATAGCGCAGTTCGAGGATCCGGAGTTGTTTCGGGTCGGAGACCGGCCGTCCGTGGAACGCCCCATCTGATCGGCCCACAGCCGAGCCGTCCTGGAACTTCAGCACCTCGATGAGACCGCCCATCCCCGCGTGGTCGCTGAGGTCGGTCGGCATCACCTGGAGCTCTACGTTCGGCAAGTGGGCTACCTCCAGTAGATGTTCGAGCTGTCGGCGCAGCACCATTGTCCCTCCGATAGGGCGAGACAGTGTGACTGCTTCTTGGACGAAGCTGAGCGTCGGGGCAGGGGATCGGTCGAAGATCGACTGTCGGCCCATCCGGGCGGCGAGCATCCGCTCCGTGTCATCCGCCGTGTAGATCGGCCGCCATGTCCGGAACAGGGCTCGCGTGTACTCCGGCGTCTGTAGGAGCCCGTGGATGTTGTGGTTGTTGTAGGTGTTCATCTCCACGGCCTTGGCCTCAAGCTTCGCCAGGTCACGGACGTTCTTCGGGTAGCGGACCTGTTCCATGTCCTTCTTCATCGCGGCGATCTTGCCGCCCGCGTGCAGGACCTCGTCCGCCCGCTCCAGGTACTCCGGGCGGGGGATCCGTTTGCCCGACTCGACCTTGCGGACCAGGTCCTCCCCGTACTGGATCGCCATGCCGAAGTCGGCGACCCGCATGCCCGCCGCCTCTCGCCACGCCTTCAGCTGGCGGCTGAGCGCGGCAAGGACCGCCGCGCCCTGCTCGTCCTCGGGATCGATCTCCCAGCCGGCGTCTTCCGTACCGTCACTGTCCACGCTCATGCGTGCCCACCTCCGACGCACCGAAATTTCTCAACACCCCCTGCCCGTACGCCCCTCAGGACAGCCGGGACAGCACCGGACAAGCGCGGGACAAACCCTCGACGCACGAACGGTGACGCTTCTCACGGTACGCACGGCGGGCCACGCTGAGTGACGTGAACAGTCACATCGGTTACTCCATGAGCCAGTTCGCCGTTCTGCTGCCCGCCACGCCCCGAGGGGCCCGGCAGGCGCGGTGGCTCGCCGTCGAGCAGGTGCTCGCGTGGGGGCTGCCCACCGACGTGCCCGGGCTGATCGTCGGCGAGCTCGCCGCCAACGCCGTCACGCACGGGAGGGTGCCCGGAAGGGGGTTCCAGGTGGTGCTGGGTTGGGACGGGAAGGTGCTCCGGATCGAGGTGGTGGACACCCGGCGCGACCGGATCCCGAGCCGCCGCGACCCGGACGGGAGCGCGGAGGCCGGGCGGGGCCTGGTGCTGGTGGGGGCGCTCGCCGACCGGTGGGGGGTGGAACAGGGGCCGCCGCCGTACAAGGCGGTGTGGGCGGAGCTGGATGTGCCCGGGAAGTGGCTGGAACCGTGACGCGGTGCGCCGGGACCCGGTCCGCTTCGACGTCTACTGCTTCCAAGTACGGAAGCTAAATCCAACCAACCGAACCCCTCCGGCTCCCCGGTAACTCACACGGGTGAACTGTGCCAACTCGGCTGGATTTCGGAAGGGTTGGCGGGCATATGCTCGCCCCACAACAACAGACCTGAGACGGCCCCCGCCGGGACTGGCATCCCGGACGAGGGCCTGACCAACTAGGAAGTAGACCCTTCCAGTGGCTTTGAAGCACCCTAACGTGCGTGCGCGCGCTGTGTCCCGGCGTCGCGCCGGAACCACCCCTTCCGGTGTCGTCCACATCACCGTGCGGCACCAGACCCACTACGTCGTGGTGGGCAACCACCTCGCCCAGCACGCGACGTTGTCGGCGACGGCGATCGGCATCGGGGTCCACATCCAGTCGCTGCCGGCCGGTGCCCGGGTCGGCATCAAGGTGCTCGCGGACCGGTTCCCCGAGGGGGAGGTCCGGATTGCCGCCGCGCTGCGGGAATTGGAGGCGGCCGGGTACCTGGAGCGGGTCCGCGTACGGACCCCCGAGGGGCGTCTGGTGACCCGGACGGTGTTCTACAACCAGCCGCGCGGCACCACCCCGGAGCCCCCGAACGGGGCGGACCGAGCCCCTGCCCCGCAGCCCGCCCTGGCGGCCCCGCCGGAGCCGCCCGCCCCCGCACCGGCGCAGGTGGCCCCGCCCGAGCAGACATCCGTACCGCAGCCCGCTCCGGCGCAGGAGCCTGCTCCCGCCCCGGTCGCTGTACCGCAGCCGCAGGCCGCACCGGAGCCCAGGCCGGTGCCGCAGCCCGCTCCCGCGCCGGTGGCGGCACCCGTGCCGCAGCCCGCCCCCGCGCCGCAGCCCGCCCCCGCGCCGCAGCCCGCCCCCGCGCCGGTGGCGGCACCCGTGCCGGTGCCGATGCCGGAGCCGCAGCCCGCCCCGACGCCGGTGGCCGTGCCCGGACCGCAGTCGCAGCCCGCTCCCGCCCCCGTGGCGGCGCCCGTACCGCAGCCCGACCCCGCGTCGGCGGCGACCCCGTCCCCCGCAAAACCGCCGGAGGCCTCCGCTCGGCAGGAGGCCGTGGATCTGCTCGCCCGGTTGCGGGGTGATGACCCCCGGCTCCTGCTCGCCGAGCGCGACGTACGCCTGCTCGCGCCCGGGGTGTCGACCTGGCTGGACCGGGGCGCCGACCCGGAGGCCGTACGGCACGTGCTCGCCGGGAACCTGCCCGCCGACATGCGGAGTCCCGCGGCCGTGATCGGGTACCGGCTCAGGGCGGGGATCCCGCCGCAGATGCCGAACGCCCCCGCACCCGCCGCCCAGGCCCGGCGGCCCGACCCGCTCCAGAACTGCGACGGCTGCGAACGCGCCTTCCGCGCCCCCGCCCCCGGCCGCTGCCGCGACTGCCCGCCCGAGGAGCGGGAGCCGTCGGCCGTGGCCTGATCAGGCGCTGTCGGGGTTCTTGCCCTCGGCGGTCTTCTTGATGCGGTCGATCTGGAGCTTGGCGAATTCGGCGTAGGGCTGCCCTTCCCGGAGGTCCTCGCTCTCGACCCGGACCAGGGCCCCGCCCAGGCGCATGAAGATCTCGGTGGTGCGGCCGGTGAAGGCGTCGGTCTCGTCCGCGCCCGCCTTCACCTCCAGCGGCTTCGCCTCGGCGCCGGCCTTGCCCCGCATGTTGGCGGAGATGCCCTTCATGGCCACCTTCGCATCGTCCGGGGACCGGAAGGAGTAGATGGAGAAGGCCACCTTCCCCGCCCTGGCGTCCGGGGCGTGTTCGGTCTGCGAGAGGTACGACTTGCCGAGGGTGACGAACCCGCCGCAGTTCGTCTCCGTATGGGCCTGGCAGGCGCGCAGCGAGTCGCCGGGATCCAGGAACCTGGGCGCGGACCCTTCCCAGCCCTGGGGGGCACTGGCCTTGCTCACCAGGGCCGTGCGCACCTGATCGTCGGCCAGCAGGATCGGCCCCTTGAGCTTCCCCTCACGCGGGCCGCCCGGATCCGCCGCGCTCCCCTTGCCATCGCCTCCGCCGCTGCCGCAGGCCGCCAGCGCGGCGACCAGTCCGACCGCCAGCGAGACACTCCGTACCGCCTTGAACACCGTCAACCCCCGGGACGTAGACATCACTTGGCGCGAACTCAACCCCATCGCGCCCGTGCCTGCCAAGTCGATACCGGAGCGCCGCGCCGCACCCCACCGCGACCGACGTGGTCTACGACGCCCGTTCGGCGGCGGAGCGTTCGACGCAGAACTCGTTGCCCTCGGGGTCGGTCATGGTGACCCAGCCGGTGCCGTCGGGCCTGCGGTGGTCGCCGAAGACGGTGGCGCCGAGGGTGAGGAGGCGCTCGACCTCCTCGTCGCGGGTGCGGTCCTGGGGCTGGAGGTCCATGTGCACGCGGTTCTTGACCGCCTTGGCGTCGGGGACGGTGACGAAGAGGAGGGTGGCGCCGGAAGAGGTCACCAGCGCTTCCGGGTCGCCCGGGAAGTCCTCGTCGGAGAGGGCGCCGTCCAGGGCGGCGGCCCAGAACTGGGCCAGCGTGTAGGCGTCGGAACAGTCGAAGGTCACGTGTCGCACGAGAGATGCCATGAGCGGCACTATCGGACGACCGGGCGGAGCCTGTCCAGGGAAATTCGCCGGGCCGCGCCGTCGGCGCGACCGGAGGCGGCTCCCCCGTGCGGGGGAGCCTGGTCGTCCGCGCGGACGAGGCCCTGGCGTCGGGGTTCGGCGACGGTGGAGTCGTGACGATCAAGCACTCTTCGGATGATCCAGTGCGTCCGGCCGCGAGCCGGGCGCTCCACCTCCGTGCGGGCAGGTGGCCCGGGTTGGCCGTCGCGGCATGGGGGTTCCTGTTCGCGGTGCCCAGCTTCCTCTGGGCGTCGGGTGGCACCTTCGGTGCGCGGTCGACGGTGGCTCCGTCGCTGATCAAGCTTGCCGATGACCGGGTGCCGTGGTTCCTGGCCGTCTTGTGGGTGACCGGATTCCTGAAGCTCTTCGGGGCGTTGATCGGTATCGGCCTGACGCGCCGTCGCGGCACGTGGACGGGTCGGCTCCTGGTGTTCTGCGGCGGTGGCGCGGCGGTGCTGCTCGTCTGGCACGGATGTCTCTTCGTCGTCCACGGAGTGCTGGTCGAGGCCGGGGCGCGCGCTGTCGCGCCTGATCTGGCCGGGTTGACCCGCTGGTACCTCTACCTGTGGGGGCCGTGGTTCATCGCCGGCGGCCTGGCCTTCGCCGCGGCCGCCACGCGGTACGTCCGTCGGCATGACGGCGGGCGTGAGGTGCGGCTTTACGGGTTGGTGGGGGCGGTGGGCGCGTTGTTCCTGTCCTTGGCCTCGATGCTCACCGGGATCGGCTGACGGCTGCCACGCAGCACGAAGGTGGTGTTGGTGCTACGTTCATTGGCATCATGTTGCTGAGGCTGAACACCGCGGACCGGCGCCCCCTCCACGAGCAGGTGGCGGGCGCGGTCCGGCGCGCCATCGCCGAGGGCGAATGCGCGCCCGGCGACCGGATCCCGCCCGCGCGCGACCTCGCGGGGGCGCTGGGGGTCAACGCCAACACCGTGCTGCGCGCGCTGCGCGTACTGCGCGACGAGGGGCTGCTGGAGTTCCGGCGCGGCCGGGGGGTGACCGTCGCCGAGGGGGCTGACGGGCGGTCCGGGCTGCAGGAGCGCGTACGCGGCCTGGTGGCGGACGGGGCGCGGCTCGGCTACAGCAAGGCCGATCTCATAGAGATGATCAGGGAGTTGCCGTGAAGTACCGGGCGGGGTGGGGCGTGGCCGGGGTCCTGGTGTTACTGGTCGGGATGCCGGTGGTGGCCGGGGGGCGGTTGCCGGAGCGGGTGGCCACGCACTGGTCCGCCGGATCCGGGGGCCCGGACGGGTCGATGCCGCTGTGGGCGGCGGCGCTGTTCCCGGCGGCGGTCTGGGCGGTGGTGGTACTGGGCGTCGTCCTTGGTCGGCGGTTCGCGGGGGCGGGCGCCTGGGTGGCGGGGACGCTGGCCGGCGTCGGGGTCGGGCTGACGGGGGCGCAGGCTTCGGTCGTACGGGCCAACCTGGACCGGGACGACTGGCGGCAGGCCGGGTCGGTGACGGGCTGGGTCGCGGGGGTCGCGGTGGCGGCCGTACTGGCCGGGCTCGGCGGGGCGCTGGCGGGGCGGCGGGCCGGGGCCGGGGAGGTGCGGGCCCCTTCCGCCGGGCCACGGCTGGAGATCCCGGACGGCGAACGGGCCGTGTGGCTGTCCCGCGCGACCAACCCGTGGCTCCAACTGACCGGGGCCGTCCTGGGGCTGGTGGCGCTGGGCGGGGCGCTGGCGGGGCTGGCCGGACTGACGGGGGCGGGGTGGACGCTGGCCGCCCCGACCGGCTTCGCCGCCCTGGCCGTCCTGGCCTGCTCCACGGTCCGGGCCCGGGTCACGGCCCGGGGCCTGGAGGTGGCCTTCGGCCCGCTCGGCCTGCCGGTGCGCCGCTGGGCCGCCGAGGACATCGAGTCGGCCCACGCCGAACACCGCACCCCGGCCCAGGCGGGCGGCTGGGGCTACCGCATCAACGGCCTCGGCACGACGGTGATGCTCCGCGGCGGCCCCTGCCTGGTCATCCGCGCGAAGGGCAGGAACTTCGCGGTGAGCGTGGACGACGCGGAACGGGGCGCGGCGCTGCTGAACTCCCTGGTGGCGCGGCGGGGTTAGGCCGTGCCGTCCGCCGCCAGGCGGTGGAGCGCCGCTTCGGCCGCCGGATCGCCGGGCCAGCCTTCGACGAGCGCGTCCGCCACCAACGGGTGGACCTGTCCGTCCGGGTCGTTCGCCAGCCGCAGTACGGCGTCCCGCGCCACCGTGTCGCCGGGCCAGCCCTTCACGAGTGCGCGGACGACGTTGGCGCGGACGATGTTCTGCGCGTCGTGGGCGAGCCCCACGACGGCGTCCCGGGCCGCGGAATCGCCGCTCCATCCCTGCCAGAGGGCTTGGACTGCGTACCGGCGGACCTCCGTCTCCGGGTCCTGGGTGAGCCGGACGATGACTTCGCGGGCCGCCGGGTCGCCCGGCCACCCCGACGAGAGCATCCTCGTGGCGTCGCGGCGGAGGAACACCTCGCGGTGGGGGACGAGCCGCAGAACGGCGTCCCGGGCCGTCGGGTTGCCCGGCCAGCCCTCCGCGAGCGCCCATGCGGCAGGGTGGCGGACGTGCCAGGCGCTGTCGTCGGCCAGCCGCAGGATCGTGGCCCATACCGTCGAGTCGTCCCTCCACCCGTGCCGGAGTGCCACGGCGACGCAGAAGCGGACGTCGGGATCCTGGTCACCGGCGAGTCGCAGCAGCGCGTCCCTCGCCTCGGCGTCGTGCGGCCAGCCGGCCACGAGCCCGTCGGCGGCGGACTGGCGGACGTTCGCGTCAGGGTCGGCCGTCAGGCGGATGACGGCCTTCCGGGCGGCGTCGGCCTGGTGCCACGTGGAGGCGAGGTCGGCGATGGCCGACTGGCGGGAGGACGGATCGGTGAAGCGGGTGGAGGCCAGGAGGACGGCGAGCTCGTCGTCCGGGGTGAGGAAGCCGTCGTCCTCGGTGAAGGCGCGGTGCAACTCCTGAACCGCCTCCTCCTCGCGGGTGTTGACCTCGTGCGCCTTGGTGAGGGCGGCCGCGATGTCGTCGAGGGCGGGCTGGGTGAAGAGCTCGTCGGCCGGCACCGGGTGGGACGGGCCGGACGGGCTGGGGTGGGGCAGGGTGAGGGCCGCCGCGTCGGAGTGCAGGGCCAGGCGCTGGATCTCGGCGCGGGCGCGGTCCCAGAGGCCCTCCAGTACGCGCATGCGCTCGGTGACCCGGTCGGCCTCCTGCCGCGCCATGGTCTTGTGGGTCAGGGCCCGGCGGGTCTCGTCGCCCAGCCGGGCCAGGTCCCGCGGGTCGGTGCCGCGCAGTGCGCGGACGTCGTTCCCGGCGATGATCTCGCGCAGCGCGCCGGTGATCCGGAGCAGGGTCGACAGGAGGAGTTCCGCGTCCCGCAGGGCGTAGCGCAGCCGGGTCTCGGCGTGCAGGGCGCGGGCCAGGTCCCGCTCCACGCGGGCGAGGTCCCGTTCCAGGCGGAGCACGCCGGCGGTGTCGTCACCGGCCGGCGGGGAGGGCTTGGCCGTGGCCGCCCGGAGCAGGGACAGCGCCTCGTCACAGCGGCGGTGGTGCTCCTGCTGGGTGAGGCGCGCGGCCTGGCCGGTGATCCGTAGGAACCGGAGCGTGAACGGCACCGGCGGTCTGGGCCGGGCCTGGCCGTTGAAGAGGCGGTCGATCTGGGATCGGGAGCACGCCGTGCCGTCGTCGGGGTGCTGGGTCGCCTTGAAGGCCTCCGCGATGGCCCGCGCGCCCATCCCGGCCTCTTCGGCCTGGGCGCGCAGGAAGGCGCCGTACGTCTGCCACGGCCCCGTGCCGGGGTGGTTCTCGGACCGCACCCTCGTCCTCCTCCTGCCCGGGTCGTCCCCGGGGCGGACCCGTGCCCGGATGTCGTCCGGCCCTGGTCGGCGGGCCCGCGCCGTCCCGGGCTGTCCCCGCCCGTCCCCGGCCGGTTGGGGACGAGGGGCGGATGGCGCACGGTCTCCCCACGTTCCGTCGTCCTCGTGAAGGAGAGTCGTATGTACGGCAACCACGCCCAGGCCGCCGCCTTCCGCTTGCCCGAGCCCGTGCGGGAGGTGCTGGTCGCCGCCCTGCCGGAGTTCGTCGGGGCGGTGGCCGCCGCGGTCGTGCTCGGGGGCGTCGCCTGGGTCTGGCGGCGGTTCGTGCGGAAGGCGGAGGGTCAGGAGCGGGAGTAGGAGCCGAGGCCGATCAGGCAGTAGACGTACTGGTTGATGACGCTGCCGTTGATCGTGTAGCGGTACGAGAACGCGTACTCCGTGTCCGGGTTGCTCTTGCACTGCTCCATGTCCGAGGAGAAGGGGAATCTCTGGATCACCTTGTAGTGCGCGTCGGAGGCCGAGCAGGAGACCTCGTCCACGTTGCTGACGCTCTGGGCCGTCTCCGAGTCCGGGAGCTGGCCGTTGAGGCAGGTGCCCTTGTCGAAGGGGGTGGGGGCCGCCCTCGTGGGGGTGGGGTCCGGGAGGGACGGGAGGGTCGGCTTCGTGGTGGGTGAGTAGGTGTACGTGGGCGCGGACGTGTACGTGGGCGTCACGTACGGGGTGCTGCTGGAATCGGGGGTGGCCGAGTCGGTGTACGTCGGGGTGGCGGAGGCCGTGTTGTTGGAGTCGTCGTCGCGGCTGTTGTTCGTCGCGACGATGGCGATGATCACGGCGGCCACGACCCCCAGCGCCACCAGGCAGCCCAGGGGGCTCGACTTCTTCGGCGGCGCGACCGGCCCGGGCTGCGCCCCGACCGCCGTGGTCACGTGGATCCGCAGCAGCACCTCGTTGTCGCCGAAGCGGGCCCGGACGAGGTCGCCGTCGCGGGACGGCGGGATGCGCAGGCGGGCGGTGCCGTTGGGCAGCGGGACGGTGACGATGGTGCCTTCGGCGGCCTGCTGGGGCGTGATCGATAACTGGATTTCCTGCGGCGACACCGGCTGCTCCTCACGGTGGACGGGCGTGCGGAAGCCGTCGGACGACCCCCCGTGGGGATTGTGCCCCGCACGCCCGCGCTGACGCAGCGGTTCCGCGCGGCTGTTGCAGGTCGGTTACCCGCGGGCGGCGTGCACCGCGAGGAAGCGGTCCCGCTCGGCAGCGGAGGGCGGCTCGCACGGGAGCCTCGTGGGGTGGGCGGGTGGGGCGTGTCAGTCTCGCGCCGGGGGTGTGGGTGGGGGGTGGCGGGTGGGTGAAGAAGGTGGTCAGGGGGTGGTCGGGGGCGTTCGGGCGTGCGTAGATTACCGGCGGTAACCCCGGAGCGACCGAGGAGAACTGCCGTGGAAGCCGAGCCGACGCTGGTCGAGCCCGTCAAGACGACCATCGCCGGGGTGGTGCGCGAGGTGGCCGTGCCCGCCCTCGCCCCGATGCCGGTGAGCGGCTCGCTCGGGGACCTGCCCTTCGAGAACGCCCGCGAAGCCCCCCACGAGCCCGTGCTCGCCCGCAAGGAGCCCGACGGCACCTGGCGGGACGTCACCGCCGCCGAGTTCGCCCACCAGGTTCTCGCCGTGGCCAAGGGGCTGATCGCCGAAGGGCTCCGCGAGGGCGACCGGCTGGCCATCATGGCCCGGACCACCTACGAGTGGACGCTGCTGGACTTCGCCGGCTGGGCCGCCGGGCTGGTCACCGTACCGGTCTACCCCACCTCCTCCGCCCACCAGGCGCGCTGGATCCTCCACGACTCCGGGGCCGTGGCCTGCGCCGTCGAGGACACCGTGCAGGCCCGCATCATCAGCGCCGAGCGCGGCAACCTGCCCGCGCTCGCGCACCTGTGGGAGTTCGACACCGGCGCCATCGCCCGGCTCGTCAAGGCCGGGGAGCACCTGCCCGACGCGCTCGTGCACGCGCGCAGGTCCGCCCGTACGCCCGGATCCGTGGCCACGCTCGTCTACACCTCCGGCACCACCGGACAGCCCAAGGGCTGCGTGCTGACCCACGGCAACTTCTACGCCGAGGTCGACAACGCGGTGGGGCTGCTGCACCCGGTGTTCAAGTCGGTCACCGAGGACCCCGCCTCCACCCTGCTGTTCCTGCCGCTGTCCCACGTCTTCGGGCGGATGGTCGCCGTCGGCTGCATGCGCGCCCGCGTCAAGCTGGGGCACGCGCCGAGCATCGGCACCGAGGACCTGCTCGCCGACCTCGCCGGGTTCCAGCCGACGTTCCTGCTGGCGATCCCGTACGTCCTGGAGAAGGTCTACAACACCGCGCGCGCCACCGCCGAGAAGATGGGACGGGCCTCCTCCTTCGACCGGGCCACCCGGATCGCGCAGAGCTTCGGCGAGGAGAAGGCGCTGGGGCGGCGGCCGTCGATGGGCCTGCGGGCCGCGCACGCGCTGTACGACCCGCTCGTCTACCGGCGGATCCGCGCGGCGATGGGCGGCCGCGTGCGGTACGTCCTCAGCGGCGGCTCGCCGCTGGGCCGGCGGCTCGCCGCGTTCTACACGGGCGCCGGGATCGAGGTCTTCGAGGGCTACGGGCTCACCGAGACGACCGCGGCCTCGACGGTCACCCCGCCGCTGCGGCCGCGGCTCGGGACGGTGGGGTGGCCGCTGCCGGGGACGGCGGTGCGGATCGCGGACGACGGGGAGGTGCTGCTGTGGGGGGCGCACGTCTTCGCGGGCTACTGGAACGTCGCCGCCCAGCAGCCCGGGGCCTGGCTGGCCACCGGGGACATCGGCGAGCTCGACGCCGACGGCTACCTCACGATCACCGGCCGCAAGAAGGACATGATCATCACCTCCGGCGGCAAGAACGTGGCCCCCGCGCCGCTGGAGGACTGGCTGCGGGCCCATCCGCTGGTCGGCCAGTGCATGGTGATCGGCGACAACCGGCCGTACGTCACCGCGGTGATCACCCTCGAACCGGACGGGCTGGCGCACTGGCGCCAGATGCACAAGAAGAACGGTGTCCCGATCCGCGAGCTGATCACGGACGAGACCCTGCTGGCCGACCTGCAGCGGGCCGTGGACGAGGCGAACACGCTGGTCTCGCGCCCGGAATCGATACGCCGCTTCGCGGTCCTGCCGGGGCAGTTCACGGAGGACCGGGGCCACCTGACGCCGTCGATGAAGCTACGGCGGGGCGCGGTGGCCCGGGACTACGACCGGGAGATCGAGGCCCTGTACCGGGCCCGCTGAGCGCTGCCGCGGAGGGGGCGGGGTCCGGGGCCGGGGCCTCCGGGGCCGGGTGGCGGGCCGCCGGCCGCCGCCGGGCGGGCCGGGCGGGGCGCGCTTATGGTGAGCTGGGCTGACCGGTCCGGGGGGTCACCCGAGGAGGGTCCCGTGCACCGTTCCCCTCGCCGTACCCGCTCCCATACCGGCTCCCCGGCCGGTGACCGTCCCCAGGGCCGTCGCCGCGTCCGGGCCGGTACCGCCGCCGCGGGCTGTGTGGCCGTGCTGGCCGCCGCCCTCGGGGCCGCGCCCGGTCCCCCGCCGGCCGGCGGGGGGTCCATACGGTGGGGGGAGTGTCCCGAGCGGGTCGTGCCCGAGGGGATGCGGTGCGGGACGCTGGCCGTGCCGCTCGACCACGACGACCCCGCCAAGGGGACCATCAGGGTGGCCCTCGCCCGGATACCCGCCTCCGCCCCCGGCCGCAAGCCCCTCGGCTCGCTGCTGCTGAACTTCGGCGGCCCCGGCGGCCGCGGCACCACCTCCCTGGCCGCCGACCCCAAGACCTTCGCGAAGCTCGGCGAGCGCTACGACCTCGTCACCTTCGACCCCCGCGGCGTCGGCCTGAGCGAGCCCGTCTCCTGCGGCGGCTCCCAGCAGGTCGGCGACGAGGTCCCCGCCGACGCCGCCTCCCAGCTGGCCGCCCTGCGCGCCGTGGCCCGGCGGTGCGCCCTGCACTCCGGGCCCGTGCTCCCGTACGTCGGCACCGTCAACGTCGCCCGCGACATGGACGCCATCCGCCGCGCGCTCGGCGACGAGAAGCTCAACTACCTCGGCTTCTCCTACGGCACCCGGCTCGGCGCCGTCTACGCCGCCCGGTTCCCGCACCGCACCGGCCGCATGGTCCTCGACGGCGTCGACACCCTCACCGAACCCCTCGCCGAACAGGCCCTGGTCTCGGCGCGCGGCCAGCAGCGGGCCCTGGACGACTTCCTCACCTGGTGCGCCCACCAGCCCGGCTGCGTCTACGGCACGAACACCCGCACCGCCAAGGAGGACGTCGGCGACCTCGTCGAACGGCTCGACCACCAGCCGCTCGTCGGCGACGACGGCTCCTGGTTCACCGGGCAGGACGTCGTCGCCGCCATCGCCGCCGCCCTGTACGCGCGCAGCAGCTGGCCCGGCCTCGCCGACGCCCTCGGCCTCGTCGAGCGCAAGGGCGACCCGGTCGGGCTGATGCAGCTCGGCGGCCCCACCGCACCCGCCCCCGACCCGGACGCCGACGCCGGGACCGGCCCCGCCAGGATCCCCGCCGACAACCCCGAGGCCGCCCTCACCGCCGTGAACTGCGCCGACGACCCCGACCGGAGCGACGACCGGGCCGGCCCGGCGGCCATAGAGAAGGAACTCCGGGACCTGGAGCCCGAGTTCCAGAAGGCCTCGCGGGTCTTCGGGCCGAGCCAGCTGAGGACCGTACTCGCCTGCTACGGACGCCCCGCCGGCACCGACTTCATCCGCCGCATCGACCACCCCGGCGCCCCGCGCATGCTGCTCGTCGGCACCCGCGGCGACCCGGCGACCCCGTACGAGTGGACGGAGGAGACGGCCCGGCGCCTCGGCTCCGCCGTGATCCTGGACCACAAGGGCGACGGGCACACCGGCTACGCCTCCTCTCCTTGCGTACGCGGCTACGTCGACGGCTTCCTCACCGACGGCCGGCTCCCGCACGGGACGCGCGCCTGCCCCGCCGGTGAGTGACGGCGGGGCAGGCGGCGGCGCACGGGCTGCGGGCGGCGCCGAACGGGCTAGCAGTTCGGGTGCGAGGGGCGCCCCGCGAAGCGGTCCGCCATCCAGTTCGCGACCTCCGGCGCGTGCGTGATCACCCCGCTGACGTGCTCACCCACCCAGACGGTGTCCCACTGCACGTCCGCGCCCTTCGCACACCACTCGGAGCGCAGCTGACGGCCCACCGCGTACGGGATGAGCTCGTCGCCGAGCGCGTGGTACTGGTACACCGGCGCGGCCGGAGCCGTCCCGCCGAGCCTGCTCTGGTTGAGGCGGGCCTGCCAGTCCGGCTGCGCCAGCGGGTCGCGCGTGGTCAGGTCGGAGATCCGCTTGAAGGACCCGGCGATGGCGTCGATGGCGACGCAGTTCTCCTTCATCCCGGCGACGAGGGCCTTGCCCGCCGGGTTCAGGTAGGAGTCGAGCCCCAGCTCCGGGAAGGCCGCGTCCTGCCCGGCCGCCGCCATGAAGATGAGCCCCGAGCCGTACGAGCCGTTGTTGAAGGCGGCCACCTTCAGCAGGTCCGCCGGGACCCCGCCGGTCGCGGTGCCCTTCACCTTCAGCTCCGGGGCGTACGAGCCCTGCAGCTCGGCCGCCCAGCTGCTGGCCTGCCCGCCCTGCGAGTAGCCCGTGATCCCGACCGGGGTGTCCGCCCCCAGCCCCGCCTCGGGCAGCCGGATCGCGGCGCGGGCGGCGTCGAGCATGGCGTGGCCCGCCGAGGGGCCGACGGTGTACGTGTGGACGCCCGGCGTGCCGAGGCCCTCGTAGTCGGTGACGACCACGGCCCAGCCGCGCAGGGTGTACTGCTGGATGAGGTTGGCCTCCATGGCGGTGCCGTACGGGAGGTTGTTGCTCGGCGCGCAGGAGTCGCCCATGCCGACGGTGCCGACGGCGTACGTGATCAGCGGGCGCGGCCCGGTGCGGCCGTCCTGCGGGACGATGACGGTGCCGGAGACCACGTTCGGGGCGCCGTCGGCGGTGGTCGAGCGGTAATGGACCTTCCAGGCCTTGGTGTTGGTCGGCTGGCCGGGCAGCGGGTGGAAGGCGGACGGGGCACTGGCGACGAGGTCACCGGGGCGGGCGGCGGCTGCGGCGGATTCGCCGTCGGCGGCCGTGGCGGTGGTGGCGGGGATCCAGGCCGAGACGGCCAGGGCGGCCGCGGCGGCCAGGGCGGTGCCGGTGCTTCGGATGCGCATGGGCGGCTCTCCCGAGGGTCCGTGTGGGGGTGGGTGAGGCGAAGGTAGTGACCGACCAGTCGGAATGTGCCTGACCGGGCAGCTCACCTTTCCTGACCCGGACTCCCACCCGCCCGCGGGCGCGGCGCCCCGATCGTGTGGTTCCGGGCCGTCAGTTCGGGTTCGTGGCGCGGAAGGAGCGGCGGTAGCTGACCGGGGAGACGCCGACGGTCCGTTTGAACTGGCGGCGCAGCGTCGTGGCGGTGCCCATGCCGGTGGCGCGGGCGACGGCCTCGACGCTCTCGTCGGTGGCCTCCAGCAGTTCCTGGGCGCGGCGTACGCGCTGGGTCAGGAGCCACTGGAGCGGCGTCTGCCCGACTGTCGCCCGGAACTGCCGTCCGAGGTGGCGGGGGCTGGTGTTCGCCCGGCGGGCCAGGTCGGTCACCGTCAGCGGCCGGTCGAGGCGCTGCTGGGCCCAGGCGAGCAGGTGGGCGAGTCCGTGGTCGCCCGCGCCGGTGGCCCGCACCGGGGTGGAGACGAACTGGGCCTGCCCGCCCGGCCGGTGCAGCGGCATGACCAGGCGGCGGGCGACCGCGTTGGCGACGGCGGCGCCGTGGTCGAGGTGGATCAGGTGCAGGCACAGGTCCACGGCGGCCGCCTTGCCGGCCGCCGTGAGCACGCTGCCGTTGTCGGTGTACAGCACGTCCGGGTCGACCAGGGCCCGCGGATGGCGCGCGCTCAGCTCCGCGGCGTGCGCCCAGTGGGTGGTGGCCCGGCGGCCGTCCAGCAGGCCCGCGGCACCGAGCACGAACGCCCCGGTGCACAGGGAGGCGATCCGGGCCCCCGCCGCGTGGGCCGCGCGTACGGCCTCGACCAGCTCCGGCGGCAGCGGGGCGTCGACGTCGGCGCACGCCGGCACGATCACGGTGTCGGCCTCGGCCAGGCGGTCCAGCCCGCGGTCGGGCTCGACCGTGAACGGGCCGACCCGTACCGGTCCGGGCCCGCAGAGCTGGACGTCGTACCAGCCCTCCGTGGTCTCGCCCGGGGGATTTCCGAAGATCTCGTAGGCCACCGCCAGCTCGAAGTGCAGCAGGTGTCCGACGGCGGGCAGGGCGACGGTGGGCATGTCCGAAAGTGTACGGGTGATGTCGTTCCGGACCATCGTGTTCGGCTCGGTTCGCGGCGAGAGTAGGTCCCAGAGGGAAACGGGAAGAACGGCGAGACGGGGGAACGATGAGCGAGCGGACGGCAGTTGTGGTGTACGGGGCGACGGGGCACACCGGCCGCTTCGTGGTGGCGGAGCTCAGGAGGCGCGGCTTCGCCGTCGTCGTCTCCGGCCGTGACGGGGGGCGGCTGGAGACGCTGGCGGCGCAGTGGCCGGACGTGTCGGTGCGGCCGGCCGCCGTGGACGACCCGGAGGCACTGGACCGGGCCCTCGCCGGAGCGGAGGCGGTCGTCAACTGCGCGGGACCCTTCGCGGTGACGGGCGGCCCGGTCGTCGAGGCGGCCCTGCGCGCGGGGATCCCGTACCTCGACGTCGCGGCGGAGATCGAGGCGAACGCCGCGATGTTCGCCGACCACGCGGAGGCGGCCCGCACGGCGGACGTGCCCGTGGTGCCCGCGATGGCCTTCTACGGCGGGCTGGGCGACCTGCTGGTGACCGCCGCGCTGGGCGGAGCGGTGGCGGCGGACTCGGTGGACGTCGCCTACGCGCTGAGCAGCTGGCGCCCCACGGAAGGCTCCCGGAAGGCCGGCGAGGTCTCCCGCGAGCGGCGCGCGGGCCGCCGGGTGCGGTACGCGGACGGCGCGCTCCAGTACCACGACGACGCGGTGCGCGAGACGGACTGGCTGTTCCCGGAGCCGCTGGGCCGGCGCGCGGTGGTCTCGGAGTTCACGATGGCCGACGTCGTCACCGTCCCCAGCCACCTGGCCGTGCGCGACGTCCGCACCCACATGTCCGTCGAGGCGGCGCGGGAGGTGGCGGGGGCGGACACCCCGGCGCCGGAGGCGGTCGACGACCAGGGCCGCTCCGACCAGACGTTCTTCGTCGACGTCCGCGTCCGCGTGGACGGCGTCGAGCGCCGGGCCACGGCGCGCGGGCAGGACATCTACGCCGTCACCGCGCCGCTGGTGGTGGAGGCCGTCCACCGGGTCCTGTCCGGGCGGACCCGGACCACGGGCGTGGCCTCGGCCGGCGCGATGTTCGACGCGGCGTCCTTCCTGCGGGCACTGGCCCCGCACGTGACGGTCGAACTCCCGCACTGAGCGGGGCGTACGGGCCCCGGGCCCCGGGCCCCGGGCCTTGAGCCGGATCAGCCGGGTGCCGGGTGCGCCGTACGCGCCCGGCGTCAGCCGCCCGACGCGATGCGGTACGCGCCCGGGGTGGTGCCCGTCCAGCGGCGGAACGCGCGGTGGAAGGCGGTGTCCTCCGAGAAGCCGAGCCGGGCGGCGAGTTCCGCGATGGGCTCCCCGCTCTCGGCCAGCCCCGCGATGGCCGCGTCCCGCCGGACATGGTCCTTGAGCTGCTGGAAGGACGTGCCCTCCTGCCGGAGCCGGCGCCGCAGGGTCGCCGGGGAGACCGCGAGGCGGGCCGCGACCTCGCCCAGCTCCGGCAGCCGCGGGGAGTCCCGCAGCCGTTGGGTCAGGCTCCGGCGGACCTGTTCCGCGACCGTGGTCCCGTACTCGGGGCGCGAGAGCAGGTCGAAGGGGGCCCGGCGGAGCATCGCGTCGAGCGCGGCCTCGTCCCGGACGAGCGGCGCGGTCAGCCAGTGCGCGTCGAACGCGGCGACGGTCAGGCCGGCGCCGAAGCGGACCGGGCAGGCGAAGAGGGTGGCGTACTCGGCGGCGTGCGGCGGCGGGGGATAGGCGAAGGCGGCCTGGGCCAGGGGGATCCGGCGGCCGATCAGCCAGCTGCTCAGCCGGTGCCAGATCGCGAGGACACACTCGCTGAGGAAACGTTCCTCGTCGCCGTCGAAGGCGTTGCGGACCGTGAACCGGGCCTGCCCGTCCGCCACTTCCAGCGCCAGCTCCGGCCCGCCCGGGAACAGTCCGTAGAAGGCGGCCGCCCGCTGCGTCGCCGCCCCCAGGTCGCGGCAGCCGAGGCAGGCGTGGCACATCATCGCGAAGGTCCCCGGCCGGCTCGGCACGCCCGACAGCCCCAGGAACTCGTCCTGCGTGGTCCGGTACAGGGCCCGGAAGAGGCGCGCGAACTGCGCGGGCGTGATCCGCGCCCGGTCGTCGCCCAGCAGCAGCGGCGGGATCTGCGCCTCCTGGAGCAATGGCACCAGGTCCAGGCCGCCGCGCCGCGCCCCCGCGAGCACGGCGCGGACGTGGTGCACGGTGATCGTCCGCCTCCCCATGGCTTCGAAGGTAGCCCCAATGAGCGCTGGGGTCAGCGGGGGTGACGCTTCCGGTCATGCCGGACGGCGCGTTGTGGTGCCTAGCGTCGGGGGGCGGGGGTCACCTGACGCGGGAGGGCATGCGATGGACGGTCGGCCGGGCACGCTGGCGGAGTTCACCCAGTGGACCGAGGAGAGGTACGGGCCCGCGCCCGCGCTCCGCTTCCGGGGGCCGGACGGGGCGTGGGTGATCCGGAGCCACGCCGAACTCGCCGAGGACGTACGGACGGTGGGCCGGGGGCTGCTCGGGCTGGGGGTCGCGGCCGGGGAACGGGTCGCGGTGCTCGCGGAGACCCGGCCCGAGTGGACGTACGCCCACTTCGGGATCCTCGCGGCGGGCGCGGTCCTCGTGCCGGTGTACCCGACGGCGGGGGAGGAGGAACTGGCCTGGGTCCTGGCGGACTCGGAGGCGGTGGTGGCCATCTGCGAAGACGCCGCCCAGGCGGCCCGGGTCGAGGCCCTGCGGCCGAAGCTGCCCGCGCTGCGGGAGGTCCTGCGGATGGACGCGCCCGACCGGCCGCCACTCGCCCCCGCGCCGGCGCTCGCGGCCCGGGCCGCCGCCGTGGCCCCCGGCGACGACGCCTCCATCGTGTACACCTCCGGGACGACCGGCCTGCCCAAGGGCTGCCGGCTCACCCACGGCAACTTCGGGGCCGTCCTGGACGCCACGCTGCCGCTGACCCCGGGCGGGCCGGGGGACTCCACGTACCTGTACCTGCCGCTCGCGCACCTGCTGGCGCAGCTCATCCAGTTCACCACCCTCCTGGAGGGCGGGGAGCTCTGCTACTTCGGCGGCCGCGTCGAGGACGTGGTGGCCGAGCTGGCGCAGGCCCGGCCCACCCACCTGCCGTCCGTGCCCCGGCTGTTCGAGAAGGTGCACGCGGTGGTGCTGGCCCTGGCCGAGGGCGCCGAGGGGGGCCGGGAGCGGTTCGAGGAGGCCGTACGGCTGGGCGTGCTCGCGGCGGACGGCCGCCTTCCGGACGCCGGGCGGGCGGCGTACGAGGCGGCGGAGGAGTCCCTCTACGCGCCGGTCCGGGCCGCCTTCGGGGGCCGCCTGCAGTGGGCCCTGACCGGCGGGGCCCCGATCGCCCCCGCCACGCTGGACTTCCTGCGCGCCTGCGGCATCCAGGTCTTCGAGGGCTACGGAATGACCGAGTCCGGCGGGGTGATCAGCCTCAACCACCCCGGCGCCGTCCGCTACGGAACCGTCGGCCGCCCGGTGGCGGGCTGCGAGGTCCGCATCGCCGGGGACGGGGAGGTGCTGGCCCGGGGCCCGATGATCTTCCCCGGCTACCACGCCAACCCCGCGGCGACGGCCGAGACCCTCGACCCCGACGGCTGGCTGCACACCGGTGACCTGGGCGAACTCGACGCCGACGGCTTCCTGTCCATCACCGGCCGCAAGAAGGAACTGATCATCACCTCGGCCGGCAAGAACATCACCCCGACCGAGGTGGAGTTCGCCGTCCAGGCCGCCTCCCGCTACGTCTCGCGGGCGGTCCTCATCGGCGACCGGCGGCCCCACCCGGTGGCCCTGATCACCCTGGACGCGCAGGAGCTCGCCGCCTGGGCGGCCCGGGAGTCCCTCGACCTCGGCACCGCCCCCGGCACCCACCCGGCCGTACGCGCCCTCGTCGCCGAGGCCGTGGCCACCGCCAACGCGGCCGTCTCCCGCCCCGCCCGGATCCGCGCCTTCCGGGTCCTGGACGAGGAGTTCTCCATCGCCGCCGGGACCCTCACCCCGACCCTGAAGCTGCGCCGCCGCGCCGTCGCCGAGCGCTACGCCGCCGAGATCGACGCCCTGTACGAGGACGGCACCCCGGGCTAGGTGACGGGACCTAGCCCAGGGCCCGGCGCAGCCGGTCGAGGCCCTCCGCGATCTCCGCCGGGGTGTGGGCGGTGAACGACAGCCGCAGCGTCCGCGGGTCGGGGGCGCCCGTGTGGAAGGGGGCTCCCGGGACGTACGCCACGTCGTGCGCGACGGCCGCCTTGAGCAGGGCCGTCGCGTCGTGTCCCGCCGGGAGCCGGGCCCACACGAACATGCCGCCCTCGGGACGGTTCCACTCCGAGCCCGCCGGGAGCGCCTCGCCCAGTCCCGCGAGGAGGGCGTCGCGGCGGGCCCGGTACGCCTCCCGGACCCGGGCGACGTGGACGTCGAGGTCGGTGGCGCCGAGGTAGTGGGCGGCGGCCAGCTGGTCCACCGTCGAGGTGTGCAGGTCGGCCGCCTGCTTGGCGACCACCGCCGCCCGGCGCAGGGCCGCGGGGGCGCGCAGCCAGCCGAGGCGCAGCCCCGGGGCCATCACCTTGGAGAAGCTGCCGAGCAGGGCGGTGCGGTCCTCGGCGCCCGGGTGGGCGGCGAGCCAGGGCTGGTGGGAGCCCTCGTAGCGGAGGTCCCCGTACGGGTCGTCCTCCACCAGCCACAGTCCGAGCCGGGCCGCGGTCCGCGCCACCTCCGCCCGGCGCTCGCCCGGCAGGGTGCGCCCGGTCGGGTTCTGGAAGGTGGGGACGGTGTACAGCAGCTTCGGCCGCTCCCGGGCGGTGATCTCGGCGAGGGCGTCGGGCAGCAGCCCCTGCCCGTCGCAGGGGACGGGTATGACGCGGGCTCCCGCCAGGCCGAAGCACTGCAGGGCCGCCAGGTAGGTGGGGTTCTCGACGAGCACGGTGTCGCCCGGCTCCAGCAGGGTGGCGGCGAGCAGGGTGAGGCCCTGCTGGGAGCCGGTGGTGACCAGGACCTCGTCCGCGCCGGTGGCCAGGCCCCGGGCGCGGGCCCGGGCGGCGACGGCCTCGCGCAGCTCGGGGGCGCCCTCGGTGGTGGAGTACTGGAGCGCGCGGCCGGCGCCGGGCCCGCTGAGGACGGCCTCGTAGGCGGCCCGCAGTCCGGCCGTGTCGAAGAGTTCGGGGGCGGGCAGGCCCCCGGCGAAGGAGATCACCCCGGGGCGTTCGGTGAGCGCGAGGATCTCCCGTACGGGCGAGCCTCCCACCGAGACCGCGCGGGCGGCGAAGGGCGGCGGGGCGGCGGAGGCGATCGGCACGGGGACTCCTTCGGGAGGCGGGTGGCGCGCAGCCTAGCGGTGAAAGGTGTAGACGGCAGCTACCGTCCACGGAGTGAACGGCCCAGACGTGAACGGCGTCCACATGAACGGCGTCCACATGAACGGCGTCCGCCCCCTCCCCAACTGACGCAGCATCAGATAGACCGGTGTCATGACCAGAGACGAGCGAGCGGCACGCGCACCAGAGGACACCCGCGCCGGGGACTACGCCGAGCTGGCGGCCGTCGGCCCGTACGGGGTCCGCCCCGGCCACGCCCTCATCACCATGGTGGAACCGCACCCGGGCCACGAGTACGCGTACAACCGCTGGTACGAGGACGACCACTACTACGCGGGCGCCATGGCCATGCCCTGGATGTACGCGGGCCGCCGCTGGGTCGCCACCCGCGACCTCCAGGAACTGCGCTACCCGGAGAAGTCGGCGGTCGCCCAGCCCGTCGGCGCGGGCTGCTACCTCTCCACGTACTGGGTGACCGAGGGCCGCTACGACGAGCACATGAAGTGGACGGTCGGCATCAACAAGCGGCTGAACCGCGACGGCCGCGTCTACCAGGACCGCACGCACGTCTTCACGGCCTTCCAGGACCACGAGGCGACGGTCTACCGCGACGGGGCCGCCGGGCCCCGGGACTTCCACGCGCTCGACCACCCGTACGCCGGGCTCGTCCTCCAGGTCGTCGACGCCGACGGCCCCGAGCGGCGGGAGGAACTGCTGGAGTGGCTGCGCTCCCGGGCCCTGCCCCGGCGGCTGGCCGGCTCGCCCGCCGCGATGGTCACCGCCTTCCGGCCGACGCCGCTGCCCGGTGACCGGATGACCTACGTCAAGCAGGTCGAGGGGGTCGGCACCCGCCTCACCCTGCTGTGGTTCCTGGAGGCCGACCCGCGCACCTGCTGGGACCGCTTCCAGGGGCTGGACGCGGAGGTCGCGGAGTCGGGGCTGGGCCGGGTGGAGCTGGTAGCCCCGTTCATCCCGACCGTGCCGGGCACCGACCGGTACGTGGACCAGCTGCGCTGAGCGAATGCGCCGATCGTCGGGGGCCCGGCCGGCCGCGGGCATGACCGAGCCCCCTCGGCCAGGACGGCGGACCGGTCGAGAGGGCTTCAGTCAGTGGCGCGGAAGGAGCCGTTGGGTGGGGGGCCGAAACGTTCAGGCGAGGCGCCCGGGCCGACCCTCGGTGACATCGGCGACGAAGGAGGTCCAGGAAGCCGGCGCGAAGGTGAGGGAGGGACCGTCCTGCACCTTGGAGTCGCGGACCGCGATGGCCTCCATGACGGGGGACTTGACCTCGACGCAGGCGCCGTTTCCGCCGGAGTAGGAGGACTTGGTCCAGATTTCCGTGGCGCCCTGACGAATAGCCATGTTTCTCTCCGGTTCAGCGAGTAGTTCCGGTTTCGTGCCGGTCATTTCCCTGACCGACGTGATCGACGCTACCGGCACCTCTCGATGGCTGAAGGAGGCATTCACTCGACCGGGTGGCATATTCCATTCAGGCCTTCTGTGGCCGGGGACCGACGGTGTACCGTACCGGCCCCCATGCCACATCCGGCCACATCCGTCACTCCGCGGTGACTCCCCGGTCACTCCGCGGTTACTTCGACGTCTTGCCCGCGTAGTGGTCGATGATCTCCGAGATGAACTGCCGCGTCTGGTCCACATTGAGGGCCTGGGCGCGCAGGTGCTCGTACATCACGCTGTATTTCTGAACGTCGTTGGCCTTCTCCAGGTACAAATCGCTCGTGACGCCCTCGATGTAGACCACCGTCGAGTCCGAGGCGTCCGGGAATTCCAGAATGGCGTACTGGCCGTTCACCCCCGGATGCGCGCCCATCGTGAAGGGCATCACCTGCACCGTGATGTACGGCTGCTGCGACTGCTCTATCAGGAACTCCAGCTGCCGGATCATCAACTGCGGGTCGCCCACGTGCCGGCGCAGCGCCGCCTCGTCGATCACCGCCCACAGGCGCAGCGGTCCGACGTCCGGGTTGTTGTTGTCCGTCTCCGAGAGCCGCTTCTGGCGGTGCATGCGGACCTGGACGCGCTTGTCCACGTCGGCGGGAGCCGTCTCCGGCAGCGCGCCGCGGATGAGGGCCTGGGCGTACTCCGGGGTCTGGAGCAGGCCGGGAACCATCTGCGGCTCGTAGGTGCGCAGGCTGGCGGCATCGGTTTCGAGCCCGATGTACACGCTGTACGGGATGTCCCCGAAGGCGTGCCACCAGCCCTGCTGGCGCGAGTCCTTGGCCATCTGCATGAGCGAGTCCACGAGCCGGGGGTCCTCCACCTCGTACACCTCACACAGGTCGCGGACGTCGCGCTGGCTGATGGACCTTCGGCCGTTCTCCAGCCGGCTGATCTTCGACTGGGAGACGAGGAGGCGTTCGGCGACCTGTTCGGCCGTCATGCCCTTGTCCTCACGGAGCTTGCGCAACTCCATGCCCAGTCGGCGGCGTCGGACGGTGGGATTGACATTGGACGCCACGGGGACGGCACCTCCGCCTTCTTCTGTCGCTGTCTCTCTGCGTGTCTGATGTTCAGCAGACTGCCACCGAAGGGTGCGACGGCGCTGGGGAACGGCTGGGAAAAGCAGACACGCGGGGTGGCGGAACCGGCTCACCGGTCCCACCACCCCGCGTGCTGGCGGCTTCCGTGCCGGGTCTTTGGGGGACGCCGGTCACGGTGATCTGTGCCCCGCTGGTGGATCAGGGGTGTCGCGGGTCGTGCGTGTGGTGCGGGTGCTGCGTCGCTGTTCCGCCTGCCCGTTCTGCCTGTTCCGCCTGTTCCGTCGTCAGTGCGCGGCCGCGCGGGCCATCGCACCCGTCCGGCGCGGCTGCAGCGGCACACCGCTGCTCGCCGTGGCCCGGGCGGCCGGCTGGGCCGGAACCCTGTCGCGGCGCGGCTGGGCGGCCACGCCGTTCTGGACGTCCATGACGGCGTGCGCCACCAGACCGCCCATCGGGTCGTGCCGGATCAGGTCCCGCAGCCGGGATCTGGACGAGCGCCCCTCGTTGCCGGGGTACAGGTGCTTGCCGAGTCCGACCGCGTGGGCCAGTGCGGCAAGCGCCGCGGTCCGCGGGTCCGGCGGTACGCCGGTGCGGATCGCACTGTCGAGCCGGGCACGGATCTCCCGGCTGATCGCCGTATCGGTCGCCTGGTAGCGAGTCGTCGGCAACACTCCGCACATCTGTCCTGCGACGGCATGCACCATGCCGCAGCGCTCCAGGTGGGCGAGGTAAATCTGGCGGAGCCCCAGCCGGGGTCCACCGATCCAGTGGACGGCCCGTACCGGGCTGCCGCGCCTGCGCAGCAGTTCCAGTGCGGAGTCCAAAGTCGGATCTCCTGTCGGCCGTGGCATCACCACGGCGATACGATCCCCGTCAGGGGCTATCCGTCCTGCCAGAGCCAGCTCCACTAGCTGTGCCCCGGCCAGGCCGAGGTCGAGCGACTGCGGCTGCGCCGTGGTTCCCGTGGCCGGGTCCAAGGCGAGCAGCAGAAGCTCCTCCGGAATCGTTCTGCGGCTCTTGCCCATCCATGCCTCCCCGCGTGGATGAGTGACAGGGTGACGCCTCTCACATTCATCTGTCGAGAGCGCCTGGCCGCTTTGCGGGGGAACCTGCAGCTATGTCGTTCTCGTCTAGCACGGGGGCGATGCCCCCTAGACGGGACACTGTTAGACGGTTCGGACAGTGACCGGACGGCGATCGAGGAGGAACGGTGGCGGGCGAGTCCCCCGACAAGTCGGTAGATGAAGGAGCGTCGGGGGCGGCGGAGTCCTCCGGGGAAAAGGACCCGAGGCTCTCGGTCTTCCAGCCCCCGGTACGCCGCGATCCGCTGAAGGAGGCGGTGGCGGCATGGGTCGCGACCGTCGAGTCTTCGGGCCCGGCGGACCGGCCGGAGCCGGCGTCCGCGACCGCTGACGCGGGTACGGCCGCTGCCGCTGCCTCCGGCGCGGGCACGGATGCTGACGAGGCCGCTGACGAGGGCACGCGTACGCGTACGGGTAAGGCCGCTGATGCCGGTGCTGACGCGAGCCCGGAGACGGACGCGGCCGCCGACGCGGACTCGCGTGCCGAGGCCGAGGACGAGGACGAGGCGGTCAAGGCCGCCGGCGTCCCGGAGCCGTCGTCCCCCGGTCGGGTGGACCCGGCCAAGCCCGCCGCCGCGGTGGTCCGCCAGGCCGTCCCCGCGGATTCCGCTTCGGCGGACTCCGAGAAGGCCGAGAAGCCGTCCGATTCCGCTCCGGCGGAGGACGGGGAGCCGTCGCGGGAACCGCGTACGACGAAGCCCGCTGACGCCGGCAAGACCGACAGCGAGCGCACCGCCGTCTTCCGCACCGTCAAGCCGGCCTCCGACGCGCCGAAGAAACCC
>NZ_JBHWBP010000044.1:0-36592 GCF_042735575.1 Streptomyces sp. NPDC059564
ACTGCGGTTACCGCGTTAACATCGGGGGGTCACACCCCCGCCCGTCCCGGCCCATCCGGCCACACGGCCGCGTCCCGAGGCACAGCAACCGGCCCCGACCATCCCCGGAGGAGCATGACCGTCTACGACCCCGAAGCCCTGGCCCGCCAGATCGCAAAGCAGATCGCCCAGCTCAACGAATCCCTGGTCATGGCCCCGCCCCGGCAAGCCGCCCGCGTCCTGGGCCAAGTCCTCGACCCCGAAGAAGGGGTCCTCGCATCGCTGGCCACGCTGGTGGCCACCGGATCACGCTTCGCCCAGGGCTCGGCGCTCACCGGAGCCCTGCCGCCCGAAGTCTGGCTCGCCCTCGGCCGTGCCGCGAACGAACTGCACGACATCACCCTCGACCTCGACGAGCACGCAGCAGACATCCACCGCCTCGCCCAGAGCCCCGCGAGCAACACGCTCCCGCCGACCCCGTCGGCGCTCGTCGCCCGGAGACACCGGTGAAGAAGACCTGGACCGGCTGGGGACCGACCGCCGACCAGCCCCAGCAGCACTACCTGATCGAGCCCCGCCACCTCGGCGGAGGAGGCGACCTCCGCTTCGTCGCCGAGTACCTGCGCGCCTCCGGCTGGAAGGACATCTCCCGTACGGGCGGCCCCATCATCTTCGACAGCCCCGACCACTCCATACGGGTCGGCTTCGACCCCACGGCGATACCCGGCGGCTGGACCGTCTCCGGCAAGGCCGTCGGGCAGCAGCCGGCCTGGCACGCCACGTTCACCACAGCCGTACCGATCGAGATCGTCGCCGGGTTCACCGACACCCTGACCAAACCGCGCTCCGCCCACGCCCCCAACGTGTGGGCCCCACTGGAGCAGAACGGGTGGGAGACCTCCCGTGTCGAGGAGAAGCAGCAGGACCCCGAGAACAAGCTCGTGCACTTCGTCGCGGTCGCCCCGGACCGCAACTCCTGGCTCCAATACCACCAGGACGGGCCCAGCCAAGGGCACTGGTGGGCCGGTGCCCGCACCGAGCACGGCCGCGCCTGGGACGCCGTCTTCACCTCCACAACACCGCTGCACCTGGTCCAGGAGTTCTCGGCCGCGCTCTCGGACCCCACCCCCGTGCTGCGCCCACGAGGCAACGTCCCCACAACGAAGTGGATCCGCACCACCTCCGTGTCCGTACGCCCCTCCGAACTCGGGGCCTGGCAACAGGCCCGGATCACCGCCGCCCGCGCCGCCACCTGGGCCCGCAACTCCTGGAGCGCCGCCCGCCCTCGCCAGCGCACTCCCGCCAGCCCCTACTCCGCGGCCGGCGCGAACAAGTCCCGCCACTGACACCGCCGCCCGACCGGTCTTCAAGGAGCCGTCCCTGTCCATCACCGACCGACAGCTCGCCGCCTTCGCCTACGACCACGAGAACAACCTCGGCTCGGCCATCACCCCGCGCTACCTCGCCGACGCCGGAGACCCCCGCCACGTCACCCACCCCTTGCGGGCCCGCGGATGGAGCCTGGACTCCGACCCCCTGCACCCGGCGATCCGGATGACCAGCCCCGACCACGCCTTCCGCCTCGACCTCACGCCGACACCCAGCAGCTTCCACCGCTGGTGGCGCATCGACAACAACCTCGGCCCCGTCCTCTGGTACGTCACGTTCAACGGCGACACCCCCGCCGAGATCGTGGCCGGCCTCACCGACGCACTCATCCGACCCGAGCCCGAAGAGCCAGCCCCCTCGGTGATCGAGGTCCTCACCGGCCGCGGCTGGGAGCACACCACCTCCGAGACCGGCTCGCAGAGGCTGACCTCCCCCGACGGCATCGTCCGGGTGGAGCTGTACGTCTCGCCTTCCCTGGGGGTCATGGGCTGGGAGATCGAAGCAGCCCACCACCACGGTGAACACGGCCCGCAGCAACGCCTCTGGCGAGCCCACCTCGACGAAGCGACCCCTGCCCACCTTCTGGCCGCCGTCGCCGAAGCGATCTCCAACCCCACGCCGGTCCTGCGCGCCCGCTTCAAGATCAACGAAAGCGTCCACCTCACGCAGGGCGCGGAGTTCGCGATCGGCTCCGAGGTGGTCGGTGCACACAAGCAGCGCCTGGCCGAAGCCCGCCGCCACCGGCCCAAGCCGCCCTCCACCACCGCCGTGACCGCACCCGCACTTCCGCCGACCGCCGCGCCAGCCCGGCCCACCCGGTAGACGACGGCCACGAACTCCCCGACCCCCGAAGGCCCCGTGACCCACCCCGACCTCCACACCAGGCACCAGCACCTCCTGCACCAGCTCGCCCTCTACCTCCGCGAGGCGGAGCAGATCCTCGCCACCTGGGACACCTACTCCGACAAGCACACCGGCCCCGACGGCTGGCCGGCCGACGAGAGGGCCTACGGGTTCCGCCAGGGCCAGCGCGACGCCGACACATGGCGGTCCTTCAACCGGATCCGGACCGGAGCCGGCGAGCTCGTCACCACGGCCGAGGCCCAACTGCGGAAGATTCCGGAGCGCAGCGTCCACCACCGCTGGGCCTGGCAGATCGGCGCTCTGCGCATCGCCCAGGAACGGATCGGCGCCCTGCAGAGCGAGTGGCTCGCGTTGCGCGCCACCCTGCCGCAGTCCGCACGGCCCGGGGTCGAGGAGTACGACGGGCCGTGCGCCGAGCGGAACGCCGAGGCCTGGCACTACCTGGACGAATGGTCCCTCCACGGCCAGGCCGTCCTCGACATCGACAACGCGCTGCGGCGCAACCAGTCGCGGCCGGCCGCCGCCTCCGTCGCCGCGCTCCCCGGCCGGGATACCAACCCGCCGAAGCCCCGCCGGTAGGCACCCTCCGCCACCGAGTCCACCACCCTCTCCCCTGGAACCGCCCTCTTGTCCAGCCCTTCCCCGAACTCCAACTCCGACGGCTACGACATAGCCTTCAAGGCCCTCCTGGGTGCCTTCGCCGTCGCCCTGCCCCTGTCCACCCTGGCCTGGCTGGGCGGCAACGCGACCGCCTGGGTCACCGGCAGCGGCCCCTGGGTCCCCTACCAGCCGGCCGCGGCCCTTCTCCACCCCGAGCGCCTCTGGCCCGCGACAGGAGAAACGTCCCTGCTGATCGGGACCCGGATCCTGCCCGCCGCGGTCCTCCTCGTCCTCACCGTGTGCGGCTTCATGTGGTGGTCCCGGCACAAGGGCACGCTCGGCAAGAAGAAGCGGATCGCGGGGATGGCCAAGCAGAAGGACATCGAGCCGCTGCTCGCCAAGGCCATCACGGCCAAGGCCCGATCCCTTCGGCCGAGCCTGAAGGACGCCAAGGCCATCGAGGCCAAGGACACCGGTGTCCTCCTCGGCAACCTGCAAGGCAGCCGTCACGAGGTTCGTATGGGGTACGAGGACGTCGCGGTCGCGATCATGGCTCCCCGGTCCGGGAAGACAACCTGTCTGGCCATCCCCGCGATCCTCGCCGCACCCGGCCCCGTGCTCCTCACCTCGAACAAGGCCGCCGGAGACGCCTACACCGCCACGATCGACGCCCGCGGAGCGGACGGCCGGACCTGGAGCATGGATCCGCAGCAGATCGCCCACGCGGCCCGCGAGATGTGGTGGAACCCCCTCGCCTCCGCCAAGTCCCTCGACGGCGCCGGCCGGTTGGCCGGGCACTTCCTCGCGGCGAGCGTGGATGCCTCCCAGCAGGGAGACTTCTGGTCCAAGGCCGGATCCAATATCCTCAGCCAGCTGTTCCTGGCTGCGGCTCTCGACGAGCGGCCCATCACCGACGTCATGCAGTGGCTGGCCTTTCCCGCCGACCGCCGCCCCTTGGACATCCTGCGGGATCACGGCTTCTCGGCCGTAGCAGCTCAGCTCAAGGGGACCGTCGAGGGCCCCCCGGAGACCCGTGACGGCATCTACGAGACCGCACGCCAGTACGCTTCGGCCCTCCTGAACGCGGAGATCGCCGCCTGGGTCACCCCGCAGAAGGGCGTCCCCGAGTTCAAGCCCGCCGACTTCGTGACCAGCCAGGACACCTTGTACCTCCTGTCGAAGGACGGAGGCGGCGGAGCCAGCGCACTGATCGCGGCGTGCGCGGACTCGGTCATGCGGGCCGCGACCGCCCAGGCGGAGCGGGCTGGCGGACGCCTGGACCCGCCAATGCTCGCGATCCTCGACGAGGCCGCCAACGTCTGCAAGATCAGCGACCTCCCCGACCTGTACTCCCACCTCGGGTCTCGCGGAATCATCCCGATCACCATCCTGCAGTCCTACCGCCAGGGCCAGAAAGTGTGGGGGGACGCGGGCATGGACGCCATGTGGTCCGCGTCCACCGTCAAGGTCATCGGCAGCGGCATCGACGACCCCGACTTCGCCGACAAGCTCTCCCGGCTGATCGGCGACCACGACGTCGAGACGAAGTCCACCTCCGTCTCCGACTCGGGGAAGTCCACCAGCATCAGCATGCGCCAGGAGCGGATCCTGCCCGCGGACGCGATCCGCGCCCTCCCCAAGGGCACCGCGCTCTGCTTCGCCACCGGCATGCGCGCCGCCATGCTCGACCTGCGCCCCTGGTACCTCGAACCGGGCGCCGAGGCCCTGTCCGCCGCTTCCGCCGACGCGTCACGGGGCATCACCGCACGCGCCGTCGCCAAGCACGCACCCCAGCAGGACAACTACGGCCCCGCCGCGTAATCACCTCCCCTCAGCGCCCCGCCCGGCGCCTCTCCTGTCTGGAGTTCCGGATTGCAGTTCATCGACCTTGCCCAGCAGACCCGCATCCTCGGCCAAGTCGCCCCCACCCTGAAGTCCCTCCGCCAGGAGGTGGAGAGCGTGCGGGCCGGACAGATAGCGAGACCCCTGCGGGAGATCGGGCCGATCGCCCTCCGCGCCCAGGAACTCGCGCTGCAGTGCACCCAGCAGGTCGCCCTCCTGTCGACCAGCCAGTACGCCGCCATGAAGGACGGTCACGAGAACCTCGCCAAACTCGTCGAAGCCACCACCCAGGTCTCCCTCGCGGCCACCCTGTGCACCATCGCCATCCACCACCGCACCGAAGTCCTTCTGTACGAGGACGCTGATGAAACGCCGGCCGCGAGCCGCAGCACGCTTGCAAAGGCCACCGAGGAGCTCGACCGAGCCGCGAAGACGTACGCCCGGCAGGCACAGCGGCTGTCGTACCGCCTGGCCTCGTTTGCCGCGCGGCGCGAGGACCAGCAGCTCATCGCCCAGGCGGTCGTCGATATGGGCGGGACCAGCACGCCGAAGGCGCACGCGGCAGAACTCGAGGACGCCGTTCCGTCGATGGCCGGCACAGGGACACCGCAGCACGTCAGCACCGCCCCCGCGGCATCGGCGCCCTCGCACCAGGTCTCCCCCTCTGCCCGCCGGCGGTAGCCCCCGATGCCCCAAGTGACAAAGAACCGTATGCCCGCTGGAAGCTCCGGGCCCGCCTCGCCTTCGCCCAACACCCCACCACTTTCCCGCCACCACCGATAGGAGATCGGCCTTGCCCGAAGTACCAGCGGAGCCGTTCTTGACGATCCGGCACTCCATCACCGGCGAGGTCACCACCACCGGCTACAACGCCGCCGCCCGGCGGATCCTGCTCCAGGACGGCTTCGAAGAGGCGCCAGGCTGCGCCTGCCGAGCGGCGGAACCCGGTACGGAGCGGACGCCCGGGCCTGCTCGGCAGCCAGCGAGCTACCCGTCGCCGGCCATCCCCTGCACCTGTACTGAGCCCCCGGTCGGCCGGTGAGCGCCGACGTACGCCCCGGTTGGCCCGGTCGCCGATGTCGGCACATTCCGTGATCCGCTCCGAGAGCGGCCAACCTCTCCAGCACATCGCCAGCCCCGCCCGCACCCGCACCCGCACCTGTTGAAGGGAGCCCGTTTTGACCACACCCGTACCGCCTACGAGTCCAGCGCGGACCAAGGGCGGCGAACTACGGGCCAAGGTGGCCCGACTGCTGGCCGACCGGCCGGCGGACACGCTCACCATCGGGGACATGGCCCGGCAGCTGGGCCACTCCCACGGCGCCGTCCGCAACGCCGCCCTCACCCTGGTGCGACGCGGCGAGGCCGACCAAAGCGGCACCGGGCAACCGGAGTTCCGCGCGAACGCGAAGACCGCCGCAGCCGCGCAGGCCGCTGTGATCAGCCCACCGGGCACCCACGCTCCCCGCGCCCAGGCGGCCACGGCCCGCACGGCCGCTCCCGCGGCAGCCGCGCCCAGGCAGACCGGCCCGATCCGCCGCGCGGGAGGCCAGCTCTACCACCCCCGGGAACTGGCCGATCTGCCCGACGTCGAGGCGCTGAACCGGCTGCGCGACGCCGACGTGCCGGTGCTGCTCTACGGCCCTCCGGGCACCGGCAAGACGAGTCTGGTCGAGGCGGCGTTCCCGGACCTGCTCACCGTCGCCGGTGACGGCGACACCACGGTCGGCGACCTGATAGGCGAGTACACGCAGGCCGACGCGGGGGGCTACGTCTTCCAGTACGGTCCGCTGGTCACCGCGATGACCCAGGGCCGTGCCCTGCTGATCGACGATGCCACCTTGATCTCGCCGAAGGTCCTGGCGGCGCTGTATCCCGCGATGGACGGGCGCAGGCAGATCCAGGTCAAGGCCCACAACGGCGAGACCATCAAGGCCGAGCCGGGCTTCTACGTGGTCGCGGGCCACAACCCCGGCGTCCACGGCGCCGTTCTGACGGAGGCGCTGTCGTCCCGGTTCAGCGTGCAGATCCAGATCGGCACGGACTATGACCTCGCCCTGGCCTTGAAGATCGATGCCCGGGTGGTCCGGGTCGCCCGACACCTCTCCCGCCAGGTCGACCTCGGTGAGCTGGGTTGGGCCCCCCAGCTGCGGGAACTGCTCAGCTACCAGAAGACCGAGGCCGTCCTCGGCACCAACGCCGCGCTCGCGAACCTGGTCGGCATCGCTCCTCTGGAGGATCGCGACGCCGTCGCCGACGCCGTCATCAAGGCTGTCGGCGTCAAGAAGATCGCGCCCCTCACCCTCGGCAAGCAGCTCCCCGCCTCAGCCGTCCGAAAGCCTCCGGGCAGCACCGTCTCCGCGCACCGGGGCCGCTCGCGATGAGCGCCCACCACCACGTCCAGTCCCCCGCCACCACGCCGGACCACGACGCCGACCTCGCACGATGGGACGACGACGGCGCCCCGCCCGCGCAACCCCGTTCCTCCCCGGACGCGTGGCTGCGCGTGGGAGCCGAACTCGGCGACCGGCTGGTCGCCCTCTCCGGCCGCCAGGACCTCCTCGTCACCTGCCGCCCCGGCACACGCAGCGGCGCACCGGCCGCGTTCTACCCCACGTTGGGCGAGGTTGAGTTCGACGCCGGCCTGTTCGCCCCGCTCCAGCCCCACGAGATCCATCCGCGGATCGTGGGCGACGAGGAGCGGTATCCCGCCGCCTGGGGAGTATTCGTCCACGAGGCCGCGCACGCGGCCCACTCCGTCTGGACGCAGCCTGCCGGAGCGCACCCCCGTGTCGTCGAGGCCGCGCTCCTGCTGGAGGAGAGCCGCATCGAAGGCGCACACCTGACCAGGCGGCCCACCGACCGCACGTACCTGCGCACCAGCGCCCGAACCCTGGTCATGCCCGACATCGCCCACCCCACCCTCCAGGGCATCGAGCACGCCGCCGCCGTTGCGGCCCTGGTTCTCGGCCGCCGTGACGTCGGCATCCTGGACGCCGGCGAGACCCAGGCCGTCGCCGATCTGTGCGAGAAGGTGTTGGGCGCAGACCTGCTGGCCGCCCTCACCCGCATCTGGACCGCAGCCCACCAGTGCGCCGACCACGACGCCACGACCATGCTCGCGCACGCCCAGGAATGGTGCGACGCTCTGGACACCGCGGCCCCCGCCCTGCCCGTGCCGGAGAACCTCAGCGATCTGCTGGCCGGCGCCGTGGGGGTCGTCATGGACAGCACGGCGGCCACCGACGCCGCCGACCTCGCGGAACAGACCGCAGCGGCCAGCGCCATGGCCTCGAAGTCCCAGGCGCAGGCACAGGACCGCGCCCAGCAGGCCGGCCAGCGACGCAAAGCCGCCGCCACCGCCAAGGCCGTATTCAATACCCGGGGCGCCACCGTCACCCCCGACGGCTCGGTGGCGCCCTACGGCAGCCCGGTCACCGGCACCCGCCGGCCCACCGCCGCCGAGCAGAGCGCCGCCGCACGCCTGAGCCGTGCCCTGCGTGCCGCTGCCTACCGCGAGCGGACCGAGGAGCGGACCACCAGCCCCACCCCGCCCGGCCGCCTCAACATGCGGGCGGCCCTCGCCCGCGACGCCCAGCGCGCGACCGGGTCGGTCCCCACCGCGGAACCGTTCACCCACACCCGCCGCCGGAACTCCCCCACCCCACCGCTGCGTGTGGGTATCGCCGTCGACGTCTCCGGCTCCATGCGTGCCGCCTGCGCGCCCGTCGCGTCCGCTGCCTGGATCGTGGCACGCGCAGCAGCCCTGACCGACCCCGACTCCCTTACCGCCACCATCGCCTACGACCATCACCTGACCGCACTGACCCGACCGACCCACCGAGCACCAGAACGCGTGACGACGTTCAACGCCAACGGCGGCGCCCACAACCTCGGCGACGCCATCGACGCACTCGACCACGGCCTCGAACTCAGCCGCCCCGGCGCCGGCCGCCTCCTCGTGATCGTCACCGACGCCCGGTACAACAGCGACGAAACCGCTCAAGCCGTCACCCGCGTCAAGCAGCTCACGACCGCCGGCTGCGCCGTACTCCAGCTCACCCTCACCTCCCAGTCCCAGCACTTGCCGGGGACCACCCTGCTGCACCTGCCCAAGCCCTCCAGCGCTCCCGTCGCCATCGCCAAGGCGGCCACAGACGCCATCCGCAGGACGCGCTGAAACGACGCAGGCCAGCACCTCACCGCCAACGAAAGACACGGCCCCAGAGCCGTCCGTACGGCCGTTGTCAAGGCACCCGGCAAGCCCACTGCGCGCACCCGCTAACGCCAGCCCTCCATCCCCGACCTGTCCTGTACCCCCGGCCCCGTAGCGCTCCGCATCCGGCGCCCGCTCCTCCCCTAGGATCTTTCTTGGACCACACCTCATCCGAGGCATCTCGCACGATCAAGCGTCTTCACTCGCTGTCCGCCGACCTCGGCGCCTTCGGTGAACTCCTCTCCGGAGAACGGCCCATCGCCGGATCCGGCTCTCTGCCCCAGCTCGCCTCCTGGTATGCCACGGCCCAAGGCCATTCCGCCGCCGCCCTTACGCTGCTCCTGAGATCGGCCGAGCAGGGATACGCGCACTCCACGGTCTCCGGTCACCACGCGGTGGGGTCCCTCGGACAGCTCGCCAATATCTCCTCCGTCATTGCCGACCACGTCATGGCCGCAGTCGCGGTGGCGGCCGAGTACCACCGCATCGACGGGCTGCCGGACCCCGCCACGGGGCGGATGACCAGCCGACCGTCCGTCCCCCGCCGTGACCTCGACGACCACCTGGACCGCGCCGTCGAGCTGATCCGGCCGGCCCGTGCCGCCTGCCACAACGCCGCCGCGTTCACCGAGACCGCGGCCCTGCGCGAGGCGAGCCGTACACCCGCCCCCGCCGAGCCGCCGGAGCTGGGGCGCAACGCCTTCGACGTCCCGCAGCCCCCTTCCGCTTCCGGCAAGGTCACCCTGACCGCCATCCAGCACCGGGCCCTGCACCTCATCCACACGAGCACCGTCAAGTACAGCCAGTGGCCCCGCAAGCAGCCCGTCGTGGACAGCGGTTCCCCGGAGCGCATCACCGTACGGTCCGTCGATGCCCTTGCAGACAAACGCCTGGTGGCACGGGACGTGAGCACTGGACTGCACGTGGGGCAACGGCTCCATCTCACCCCGGACGGGCTCCAGGTCCTCCGCCGCCTCGGCCCCGCTCCAGAGCCGGCTTTCCCCGCCCGCCCCCGCCATCAAGGCCCCGCCCCTGTCCGCTGACCTACCCTCCTCCCCGGTCAAGCAAGTCCCGCCGGGAGGAGGGCCCCTCGAAGGCCCCACCTTCATGACCGACGACGCACTGTTCGCCCTGCCTGGCCTGCCCTCATCCCCCACACCGAAGCCTCGGGGCCATCCCGGGCCGCCGTCTGCGCCAGCTACACCTGACCCTCCACGTCCCGCAGCGCCGCTCACACCGGTCCCACGCAGCCCGGCTTCACCGCCCGCGCCAGAGACTCCCGTACCGGCCGTTGCCGGTCCGCCCTCTCCTGTCCTGCGGCTGCTCGCGCTCGCCGACCAGTTCACCCAGCACAACGACCAGCTCGCCCGCCTCCAGCCGGCCTACGCCGCCACACAGGGCCACATCTCGGCGAACAGCCTGGTCAGTGCCTGTCTGGAGGCCGTACAGGCCATCGTCGAACAGGCGGCGTACGGGGGCGTGGCCGTGACCGAAGCCACGGTCCGGATCAAGCAGTTGGCTGTTCTGACCGGCCAGGCGGTCCGGCACCTCGTCGACGCCAAGGCGCTCCTCGACGCGACTCCTTCGCCACCGGACGCGCCTGCCGGGAACGGGGACATCGCGCATCAGATCCAGCTGGCCCGTGAGCTGACGCTCTTGGCGCCGGTCGCGGCCGTGGAGTCCGCGAGCACCCTCGCCACGGAGGTCCATGGCCGCCGGCCCGCGGCGGCCACCGGGGCCGACGCTCTGGCCCCTTCCCAGCGGACCGCCCTGCACGCCACGGCCCGAGGACACCTCGTCATCGCCCGGCACCAGGGCCGCGAGGCCGTCCACAGCCGCGGCAACTCAGTACGCATCGAGACCCTGCGTGCTCTGGAACAGGCCGGTCTCGTCGCCGTCGAGCCCGGGTCCGCGCCGCCTGCCTTCGGCGCAGGCCCCCCTCGCGACCGGGTCCGCCTCACCCTCACCGGAGCGATGACCCTGACGGCCGCCCTCGGCCGCAGCCCCCGCACCCCAGCCCTATCAGCCCTTCCCGCCCTCACCGCCACCGCCGTGCCGGCCAGCAGCCGCCCCCGCACACGGTGACCCGGAAGGTCTCCCCCACCCCCATCGCCCATCTCGCGCCGTGAACGCCTTCGGCGCCTGCACCACCCTGGATCCCCTCCCTTGGAAAACCCCCGATACCGAGTGCTCTCCCTGGGCGCCGGAGTACAGTCCTCCACCCTGCGTCCGCTGCGAGTTCAGGATTCCCGAAGGGCCCGCAAGGCCGAACCCGTACCTGGATCAGGCTGGCAGTCGGCGCTCGGCCCCGTGTTCCCAACCATCTCGGCAGAGGGGCGGTTGTCCGAAAGGCGTTCAGGATCACCGAGAGGCAACGAGGAGCCCACCGAGGGCCAGAACCACCAGCCGGTGAGATAGGAGAAGGCAACGGTGGGCGAGACGGAACGACGGCATCAGGCGGTGCGTGCGCAAGATGAACCAACCATCAGGTGACACATTTACCGCCTGACCAGCGGGAACACCAAAAGGCCCCCACCGGGAAAGGTGAGGGCATCGTGGGACGGACACGGACGGGAACGATCAGCCGTTCTGCCGCCCGTGCCGTCGGCTCAAGACGCGCGAGGATTTCGGGGTTCAGGCTCCGCCGTTCTGAGGCACGGCGTCCCGGCGCGGGCTCTGAAAGATCCGTACCGGGGCGGTAGTTCACTCCTCGCCGGTGGCGCTGGCCGTCATCTACGGCGTGCCGTGCAGGTTGTGGTTGGTGACGAAGTTCACGTAGTAGAGACCATCTTTGCGCGCGGAACGCACTGGCCCAGCTGAGTACGCCGCAACAGCATGGTCTGCCGCATCCAGCACCGTCAGTTCCGCCGGGATAGCGGTTCCGCCGCTGACGACGATGACGGGCTGCCCGTCGCGGTACTCGATCGACAGTGTGCCGATGTCCTCGGGCTTGACCTGGTCGGCCGGGATGAACACGGGCTCGGTCACTTCGGGCGTGAGCTGGACCGGAGCGGGGCCGTGGTCGTTGGGCGTGGTCTCGGACATGTCGTCTCCTTGCTGGCTGGCACCCTGCCCGCCTGGTCAGAGCGTGGCAGTACGGAGCGTTACCGATCAACGACTCTCGGCGGAACGGCTGAGAAGCGACAGGGTGGCGCGAAAGAATCCGCCCCCCGAGCTGACCCGAGCCAGCGGGCCGCGGACGACGCTCCGTGCAGGTCTACCCAACGACGGCATCGGGCGGTGCGTGCGCAAGCGCATACCTGAGACGACGCCGTGGGCCAGCCCGGCAAGGTCCGAAAGAGCTGGCCTAGACCTCGTCATCAGTCTCAGCGTCAACCGCGTGTTTTGGTGGGCGGTGGCGGAGATTCCAGGGTGCCGTCCATGATTGCGCGGGCGGCGCTGGCGTAGCGGACGGCCGTGAACTCCGAGATCCCGAAGATCGCGGCCAGTCGGCGGGGGTCGCCGCCACCCGCAAGGGCTTCCTCCAGCTGGCGGTCGATGCGCATCTGCTCCAGGGAGGCGCGGCGGCCGGCGAATTGCAGGTGACACCAGTAGTCGCTGACCGGTCCGTGGCCGTGGGCGGTGACTCGCGTGATGAGCAGGTGGCGGTTGGGGGTATGTGGCCACCGGCGGTGGCGGTGGAGTAGGTATCCGTGAAGGACTTGGTGGGTCAGTTCGTCCAGGGGCCGGGTGTGGCCGCCGATGGTGATGGCTCGGCTGGGCAGGTCGAGATCGTCGACGGTGAGGGCCTTGATGGCGGGCCGACGGGCAGCGTGGACGACGGTGAGGACGAGGAGGACCTGTTGTTCGGGTGTGGTCGCCGCGGTGACGGCGTCGGTGTAGCACTCCTGCGGCAGCGGCAGGATGAGCGGCCGTGGATGGGCACCCGCCTTGATCCCGGTCGTTGGGTTCTGGAAGATCACCTTCTCACGGCGCAGGTGCATGAAGAGGGACCGAAGGCTGATGTGCAGCTCTTTGCGCCGACAGCCCTGGTGCGCGTCGAGGGCGGTCTTCACGTCAGCGCCGGTCACTTCCCGCAGGTGGCTGTAGCGGCCGGACCAGTCCAGGAGCGTGGAGTGGGCGGCCGACATGAACCCCCAGCTGCTGCTGCGGCTTCGGGGCCGGCGGCGAGGTCCTCCTCGGTGGACTGCCCGGAGCCAACGTCGGACGTCCTCGCCGATCTCAGGCGCAAGGTCCTGGGTCCGTCGGGCCAGCCAAACTTCGAAGCTGTCGGGCCGGTCATCGTCCAGCAGTCCGGCCTCCTGCAGGACCTCGCTGACGCGGGTGACGCTGATCTTCCGGTCGGCGTACAGGGGCACGAGTTCGGAGTACCGGACCCTCTCGCCTGCTTGGTGGCCGGAGAGCACGGCGATCAAGCCACGGCGGGTGAGCAGGAGGAGCTCCGGGCTCCATCCGCACAGTTCGGCCTTCCGGTCGGCGAGCCCCAGGGCCGCTGCAAGGTACGGGTTGTCCAGATCGGCGTGGTCGGTCTTGCGGAAACGGCGGTAGTCCCGGCCTGCGTCGAAGAGCCGTAGTTGTTCCCAGCTCGCCGGCAGTCGCGCAGCGGTGGCGGGCGGGATGGGTTGGAGTTCGCGGTAGCGCCACCTCGGGTTGAGCAGTTGGGTGGTGCGCTTGAGGCCGCTGATCTCCAACTGGTAGCCCGTCCGGGCAATGTGGGTGAAGTAGGGCCGGGGGTCTACCCGCGCCTGCCCCTCGGCGAGATCTGCCTCTTCCAGGATGCGGGCCTGGACCCAGCAGGCCCGGCAGTGCTCGTCTCGTACGAAGAAGACTGACCCGCACTCCCGGCAGGTGCCGGGCGGGTGGCGGTAGCGCCAGCCGGTGCAGCCGCTGCACGTCGGACGCTTCCCGCCGTACCAGGCCTGGCACTGGGCACAGCTCGTCCACCGGAGCCGACGCTGGGGGTGGCAGAACTCGCACCGCCCGGCGGCGAAGAACCTACCGTTGAAGACCGGCTGCTGGCAGGCCCCGCACGTCGCGTGCCGCTCGCCGGGGTGGCGGCACCACCAGCACACCGTCCAGCCCAGGTCGCACGGGCAGTGGCCGCCACACTGATGACAGGGCCGGAAAGGCTGGTGGGGCCTCACAGCGGCGGCAGGGATCGGCCATCCCGACGGCGCGGCACAGGCGGCGCCGCCGGGCTGCCACTCTCCCCGGCCACCCTGGCCACCGGAACCGACGGCTTCTCGGCCACGCCGGACGTAACTGGCTCGGGGATGAGGATCTCCTGGATCCCGCAGCCCAGCACAGCGACGATGACGTCAAGGTCGGACAGCTTGATGCTGGCCGGCTCCCCGGACCAGAGCCCTGACATCTTCCCCGCGCTGATCACCAGCCCGTGCTCCGCGAGCATCCGCTGCAGCTCGCTGGCCTTCCAGATGCCCCGGTTCGCGGCTGCCAGCCGCAGGTTCCACTTCACCTTCTCGCTCCTTCCCGCTCAGGTCACAAGCCCGGTCAGGCGGGCGGCGGCCCGCTGCTGGCCGGCCTGCCACGCCTCTTCAACGAAACCCCGGTGGACATGGACGTAGCGAAGCGTCGTGACCAGCCACTCATGTCCCAGCAGTTCCTGGATCGCCATCAAGTCCATGCCGTTCAAGTAGAGATCAGAGGCACAGAAATGCCGCAGAACATGGGGAGTCATCTTCCCGTCCCAGTCCGCAAGGTGCCGCTCAGTAGCCTCGGCCAGGCCCAGGCGAAGCGCGTGATCGCCCACCCGCAGACTCGTACCGTCAGTGGCCCGCCGTTCCGAGGGGAACATTGGTGCACCGGGCCGGGTGTGGTCCGCGGGGAAGTGCCCCCAGACCTCTTCGACGTACCAGCGCAGCAGGTCGCCCGCGCCGTTGATCAGCGGAACCATCCGCGCGCGGGGACCGGTGCGCCGAGCGCCCTTGCCGAACCGGACGTGAAGTTTCCCGTACTGGCCGAGGTCCCAGTGCGCGTCGGCGAGATCCAGCATGCGCACCTCGTTGATGCGCAGACCGACCTGGCCCATCAGCCTGGATGCCACGTAATTCCTGGCCGCCGGCGCGAACTTCCGGCAGCCCGCCAGGTCCTCCCGCCATCCGGCGAAGAGCTGCTGGACCTCGTGCTGCCCGGGCGGGATCCGCAGCCCCATTCGCGACTGGTGCCGGGGCGTGTTCATCTCGTCGAGCGGGCACTCGGCCACCCGCCCCGTCAGTCGGTACAACTGCGGCTTCATCCGCAGCTCGATGAACCGGAAGTACGTGGCGAGCGCGAACGACCGCAGGTAGCGAGTGCTCACGCTCAGCCCTCGGGTTACCTGCCCGAAGTACCGGTCCGCATCCGGCGGATCCATCTCCCACAGCGGTCGGCCGAACCAGGACCTGATCAGGTCGAGATCACCGATCTCCCTCCGGATCGATCCGTCCGTGATCCCTGACGCCGCCCGCGCCAGCACGAACCCGGACAGCACGTCGGTCTCGAAATCCTCGATCGCCTGGACGTCCGGGTCGCACGGACGCCGGATCTCCCGCACCACCGTCAGCGCCACACAACCACCCACCCCAAGTTCAGCCCAACCGGCAGATTTTCAGGATTCACGAAGGAACATCACTGCACTTGCTCATCCATCACAGTCCCCTCAAACGAGTGACAGGCCGCCGTCGCCCCATGTCGCAGGCCATCACCACCACCCGCGGTCAGCGGCGCTGGGACCGAACCCGCAGGGAAACCTGTCTCGCGCTTTCCGCCGAAGGGATTCTCCCTAAGGTCGATTTCGCGGTCTTCGCAGACACGGGCTGGGAACCCCGGGCCGTTTATGATCATCTCGACCGGCTGGAACGGGAGATAGCCCGGCCCGCAGGAATACCGATCCTCCGCGTCACCGCCGGAAACATTCGCAACGACGCCCTCGACCCGAATCACCGATTCGCGTCCATGCCGCTCTACATCCTTAACGAAGACGGCAGGCCTGGAATGACCAGGCGGCAATGCACCGGCGAATATAAAATAAAGCCGATCAAACGACAGATTCGCGAACTGCTCGGATACCCGCACCCTCTGCACGTCCCGAAGGGGATCTTCGTCGAACAGTGGGTCGGTATTTCCACCGACGAGTTCCAGCGCGCCAAGGACTCCGACGTCAAATACATGCGCAACCGGCATCCCCTGATCACCGATCTGGACTGGTCACGCGCCGACTGCACACGCTACCTATCCGAGCTCGGACTGGCGGATACCCCTAAGTCGAGCTGCCTCGGTTGCCCATTTCACGGAAATGCGCAGTGGAGGAGCATCCGGGACGCATCCCCTGCCGAGTGGGAAGATGTTGTCGCCTTCGACGAGGCTATCCGAAAAGGCAATTCCCGCGCGAACGCTTCGGGAAATCCACTGCTCGGCCAGGCTTTCCTCCACCGCTCCCGCGTGCCGCTCAGCGTTGCGCCGATCGACCACGTCACCCGCTCGGAGCGGGCCGCCGCCGAACTCGACGAGCTCGAAAACGGCGTGGTCAACGGCTGCTCGCCCTGGGCCTGCCGCGGCGAAGAAAATGCCGAGCAGGACGACTTCGGGCTGACCGCGTGAAGGACCTCGTCGTGGACCTCTTCGCCGGCCCCGGCGGCTGGAGCCACGCCCTGGGCGTGCTCGGCGTCCGCGATATCGGCCTGGAGTGGGACGAATGGGCCTGCAAGACCAGGGCCGCCGCTGGGCAGTTGACAATCCGCACCGACGTGGCGATGTATCCGGTGTGGCCGTTCACGGACCGCACCCGAGGGTTCATCGCCTCGCCGCCCTGCCAGGCCTGGTCCATGGCCGGCAAGCGCCTCGGCCTGGTCGACCAGCCGCTGGTCCACCAGGCCGTCGCCGACCTTGCCACAGGCCGCGACACCCGGGCTCAGCTCCTGACCGCGTGCAAGGACCCCCGGAGCCTGCTGGCCGCGGAGCCGATGCGCTACCTCCACGCCCTGCACTCCGCAGGGAGGCCGGAGTGGATCCTCATGGAGGAAGTCCCCGACGTGCTGCCACTGTGGCGGCAGTACGCCGCGATCCTCCGGGGCTGGGGCTTCTCCGTCTGGACCGGGATCCTCAACGCCGCCGACTACGGCGTGCCGCAGACCCGGCGGCGGGCGATCCTCCTGGCTTCCCGTACCCGCACCGCCGAGCCTCCGCCACCGACCCATGCCCAGGCAGCCGAACCGGAGAGCCTGTTCGGGCCGGGCCGCGAGCGGTGGGTGTCCATGGCCGAGGCCCTCGGCTGGGGTGCAACCGACCGACCCACCCCGACCGTCTGCGCCGGCGGCGGACCGGGCGGCGGGCCCGAACCGTTCCCCTCCGGAGCCCGGAAGACCCTCACAGACGCCCGCGACCGCGGTACCTGGAAGCCGCCCGCACCCAGGCAGCGCCCCAGCCGCAGAGCACGTCCCGGCCGACTGCGCCCGCCGGACGCCGCTGCCGCCGTCTGCACCTGTGGGGAGCACCGCTGGTCCTGGTCACTGCGCAGCAGTAACCAGGCCAACGCCACCGTCCGGGGTGCGAACGAGCCCGCGGGGACTCTGTTCTTCGGACACCGCGCGAACGAATGCGTGTGGGTCGCCGAGCCGCGCTCCCTCGAAGCCGACGCGGAGAGTCCGGCGCCGGAGTCGATCCGGATCACCGCGACCGAAGCCGGCGTCCTGCAGACCTTCCCGGCCGACTACCCCTGGGCCGGCAACAAGGGGCAAGCCTTCTCCCAGATCGGCAACGCTGTCCCACCCCTGCTGGCCGCCCACCTGCTGGCCCCGCACCTCGGCAAGACCCTCACCCGCTCCGACTTCACCCTGGCCGCCTAATGCCCAACCCCACTTCGAATCAGGAAGATTTGGCCCTGGACGACGTGCCTCCGGACCCGCCCGTCCGGTTCGCCGAGCAAGCCCTCCTCGGCGCGGTCATCCTCGAGCCTCTCCGGATCAAGACGCTCGGCCCGCTCGGCCCAGAGCACTTCAGCGTCGCGATGCACGGCGCCCTGTTCGCGGCAATGAGCGCGCTCACCCCTCCGGCCCCGGACATCCACGCCCGGGAACCGGTATGGATCACCGCTCTCCTCGACCGCGCCCGGCCCCACGCCCGCGGGCTGACCGCCTCCTACCTCCACACCCTGACCGACGCCTGCCCCAACCCCAGCCACGCACCCGCCTACGCGCAGATGATCGTGGCCAACAGGGCCCGCCTCACCATTCGGGCCGCCGCCGAGCGCCTCACCCAAGCAGCCACCGACCCCGTGCCGAACCCCGCCGCGCACGTCCTGGACCGTGCCGACGCGGTCGCCGCCGTCCTAGACGACCTCGCGGGGCTCTTCCCTTCACACCCCGGTTCCCTCCCCCGCACGGTGCTGCCGCCCCCACCGACCCGGGACACCAGAACCGAGACCGATACCGCCGGAGAGGAACAGCTACTGCTGTCGACGGCGGCCGCGCGCCCCGCCTCCCTGCCCGAGATGAGGTGGCTGCGGCCCGAGGACTTCACCGTCCCCCTTCACGGCGTCCTGTACAGGTGCATGGCCTCCCTGGCCTACCGGGGCGATCCGATCGACGCGGTAACGGTGCTCTGGGAAGCACAGCACCACGGCCTCCTCGCCTCCGGAGCAACCGCCGCGGAGGTGCTGGCCATACTCGCCACCCCGGCCGGCTCATCGGAGCACTGGGGCGAGCAGATCCTGCAACGCTCCCTCCTCCACCAGGCCCACACCACCGGCCTGCACATCCACGCCTTCACCGACGACCCCGCAAACACCCCGCACCAGCTGATCACCGGCAGCCGCCGCGCACTCGCCGACCTCGGCGCCGTCCGCGCCCGATGGCAGCACGCCACCCACCCTTCGTCCGCCAGCCCCCCGCGCGCTAAGCCCGCCCCAGCAGCGCGCGCCGGGCCTGCCACCCCACGCATCACCCCACCCGCGGTACCCGCGCGGGCCTCCCGATAGACCACCCCCGAGCGGGCCCGGCCGGCAGCACGCCAGCCGGGCCCCGGAATCGAGTCCCATGCCCCAGCCCGGCCTCGGCGAGGCTCACATCCTCCTCGCCCGCCACCCCGACCACAGCAGCGCCGTGACCGCCTCCCTCGCTGGCCCCGAGACCAGCCGGAACCTGTCACGCACCGCGCTGTCCAACCGCGGCTTCCGCCAGATCGACCTCAGGACCCTCGTCCTGGCCCGCATCGACCACGACGAGCCCTACTACGCCGACAAGGCCGCGCAAGCTCTGCGCGACGCGGGCGCGACAGTGGAGATCGCCCCGACCCTCCAAACGGAGATCGACACCGAGTGGACGTACGGCAACTACCCGATGCCCTACCTGGATCGGGCCGAGATCCGGGAGGTCAGCGCCGAAGCCCAGCGGATCCACGACGACATCGCCTCCGGCCACCTCACCATCCACATGCATGCCCAGGCCGGATGGACCACCGTCGCTGTCGGCACCTACGAAGGCGGCAAGAGCGTCTACTTGCACGGCGAGGACTATCTCCGCCAGGAGGTCACGGACTACGAATCCGAGGCCGAGGCCGTGGCGGACTTCCAGCGCCAGCACTCTGTCGCCGTCCGCCCCGGGCCGGCCCCCCTCACAGACATCGAGCGCGCTGCCGTCTCTGCCATCACCACACCGCCCTCCGATGCGCCGACCCCGACCCCCGCTTCGGCCCCCGACCCGGACCCGAGCCTCGCGTCCAGCGAGCCGTCGCCGGAAGCAGTACCCGTATACGCCGCTGACCCTGGCGACCACGAAGACCTCCTTGACCGATTCCTCGCCTCGCAGGACGAATGGGAGAAGGTGCGCACATGGTCCGACGGCACCACCGTCGCCAACCACGAATCGCTGGCCGTGCGTGTGCAGTTCTTCCACGAGGCCTATCCCGGTGCGCCTGACGCCTGGGCGGTCGCGTCGTACGAGTCCCCGGTCGGTGAACGCCTCTGGCACGCCACGGCCACCCGTAGCACTCCCGTCGACATCGTGCGCGCCTTGCTCGACAGCCTCGCCGCCGGCAACGGCTGGGGTCCGGGACCAGCCACTGCCGTCAGCGACAAGACGCTCGCCGAGGCCACCCGCTACCTCGCCGAGACCGGCTGGCCTCTGACCGTCACTGCCCGACTGGTGGAATGGACGGCGCCCAGCGAGGAACCCGCTGGCGTCCGCTTCGACACCTTCGCCGCCTCACGGCCAAGGACCCCACTCGACGCATGGACCGTCTGGGGTGGAAACACTCCCTACCAGCCAACTTGGTCAATACGGTTCTCGACGCACACACCCGCAGCCCTGCTCCAGGACATCGCCTTCGAACTCGCCCACGGTAAAGGACACCGGCAGCCTCAAATCGGTACTACCCGCCCCACAGCCCACCTGCCCGGACCTCCCGCTGTGGCCCACCCCCACAGTCCAGCAGGCAGGCACACAGCCCCACGCTGACCAAGTCCTCCGGCCGGGTTGCCGACCGCGGCTCTGCTAACCCCACCTTGGTGGCCAGCCGGCCAAGTAGCGCCGCCGCACAGCAGTCGACGTGTTAGGGCTGAGCCTGAGGGACAGGCCTCGGCTTCGATAACTAGCTCAGGGCAGCCACGAGCGGCGCCCACAGAGGATGCGATTGCTCCGGGACGACGAGGCGGGCATGCTTCCGTGCCCGTGTCATGACGACGTACAACAGTTTCGATCCGTTGGGGAAAGGCTCCCCCTCGTAGCCGTAGAACTCTTCCGAGCCGAGGAGCAGGATGGTGGTGTCGGCCTCGCGCCCCTTGGTCTGGTGAAGGTTCATGACTTGGATGGGGAAGCGGCGGGTGGTGTGTGAGCCCACGAGAATTTCGTCGCGCGCACGTAGCAACCGGTCAGTGGCGGCTTCGATATCGAACTCGTCTCCTAGCGAGCGCAGCGTGGTTCGGGTCAACTGCGCGGCTTGAATCCAGGTCTCCTGGCCGCGGTGGGTTCCGATCCTGCGATAAGCGTTCGCGACAACGTCGGCAAGTTGGTCGGGATGGCCGGCGGCGGCTCGCAGGTCTTTGGCCAACCGTTCAAATGCCCTGCCCAGAACGGGATTGTCGGAGGGATTAAGCATCTGCCGGGCAAGCGGAGGCATCTTGTTTCCGCCTTGCGTGGCCGAAACGTACACGGCGAGACTACGCAAAACAGGCGCACTGTCCCCTAGGGCAAACTGGACCATAGCCAGTTGGGCGGGGAGAGCTTCGCCATACGCCTCGGTGAAACCCACCTGCTCATGGGCCAGACCGTCGGCGGTCAGCGCGTCGGAGAGGTCAGTCGTGGCGGCGTTGGTATGGGTGAAGATGCTGACCGTCTCGCCTTGACTGCGCGCTTGGCGGGCGAGTTCTAGGACGTGGCGGTGACCGATCTCGTCCTCGATCCGGGTGATGGACAGCCGCCCAGCATCAGCTGCTGCTCGGATAGCCGGGTCGTCGAAGTCTCGTCTGCGGGCAGCTTCAGCTGCTGCCGGAAGCATGCCGCTCGGGTCGCGGAAGCTGGCCGGCGGCAGTCGGACCTCGACGGCACTGGGCAGAGCCATCGCTGTACCGATGCGGGCGGTGGCGTCGACGCCCTTCTTGAACGTGTAGATGCACTGGTTGGCGTCACCCAACAGAATCCTGCGCGCAGGCGGCGCGATGAGCTGGAGAAAGTCCCACTCGCTGGCGTCGGTGTCTTGGAATTCGTCGCAGATGACGATGCCGTACCGACCGCGGTAGTGGGCCTGCACTTTCGGGAGGGCAAGCAATCCGGTTGCCGCGGGAATCAGCTCGTCATAGGTGAGGCCGGGCGGGGCCCCCGCAACCAGGCTGTTGGCCTTGCTCAGCACCGTCTGCGGCGGCGGATACCCGTGATGCGGGCCGAAGCTCCTGATGACGCGCCAGGCGAACCCGTGGAAGGTCGAGACCTCCAGACGCGGCCGGAACGGCCCGATGACCGCGGCTGCACGGTCGATGATCTGTGCCACTGCGGTACGGGAGAACGATAGGAACAAGGCGCGCTCTGGGGCAGGCAACCTCGTCCTCACTCCGTCACGCGCTGCGGCCCGCCGGGCCATCGCGAGTACCTCGTCTGCCCGTTCGAGGTGGCGCCGAGCTGCGGCGACGGCAGTTATCGTCTTGCCCGTGCCCGCGCCTCCCAGGACAACCACGACCGGAGCAGTACTGGTGATGACGTCAATTTGCTTGTCTTTCGGGGCGTACGTCATCACTGCTCCGTCTGCGGCCGAGCTACCTCGGGGAGGTCGACGAGCTTAGGGCCGGAGTATGCGGCGTTCGCGGCCTGGGCGATTGCGTCGAGGGCCGCCGCCAGCACGGGCGGGTGGACCACCACTTCGCTCAGCGGGTGCTCATGCGTTTGTGTGTGGCCAGGCGCTGGCTGCAATTCGCTGTACAGGGCTTCCAGGAGGGGTTCGTGAAGGCCCTTCTTGTGGAGCACCTTGCACAGTTGAGTCACTGCGGACTCACTGGAGTCAGCGGCCAGAGGGTCGGGCACGCCGTAGTCCGTGAGCAGGGCGCTGGCCACGGCGACCGTGGCGAGGTCGAGGCCGGCAACCATGGCCCGTTCGATCGCCCCAGGTGGCAGGCGGACCACGACGTCACAGGCAGCTTGGACTGCGGCCGTTTGCTCAACGCTCTGCGGTGTCTCCTTGTCCCGGTCGATCATGCCGATCACGCGGAATCCGAGCTGCTGGGCGAGTTCTGCGATGCGGGGGATCTGGTCGATGCCGCCGTCGCCGCCGGTGCCTGCGGCGACGAGGCGGACGCCATGAGCAGAGAGCGGGAGCTTGCTCGGCGGGTACCGGCGGTCGGCCATACTCAGAACGGCCACGTCGTGCGGCCCCTCGGTGATCGCGACTACCGGTGCGGTGAACGCAGAAAGGAGCTGGGTGTGCAGCTGCCTCAGCGCGGCGAGCTTCTTCCGGTCGGTTGTCTTCGCGATCTGATGGTGCCCGCGAAGGCCCCCGTGACGGACGAGACGTACCACCTCGCCGGGTTCGAACGCGCGGGCAACTTCTGGCCGCCGCGTTGACAGCCATACTTGGCCCGCCTGGCTACGTGTCAGCGAGGCGAGGTGCTCTGCAGTTGCTGCATCGAGCTGATCACCAAAGTCGTCTGCCAGGACCACCGCACCGGGAACGTTCGCCAAGAGCATCGCCTCGGCCATGGACAGGATGGCGGTGACCGTACTTCCGTGACTGGGCAGCGCCAGCAACCCCGAGTCGTCCAAGCGCAGCGCCGCCCTCAACGTACGCAGAAGGGCGGCGACCGTGCCATCCTCGGCGAGGAAACCCACGTCTCTGGCTGAGATCGTGCCTTCGCCCAGGCGACTCGCAGTACCCCCGACGGCTAGGACCGCATCGACGGCTTCGGTGATCGCGGGATCGGCTGACAGTGATCCGACGGCTTCGGCGACAGCCGACCGTAGCGTTTCGAAGGCTGCTGCAGCAGCCTTCGGGTCCCGCTCGTCGATGAAGCGGCGCAAGTTCCCGCCGGCCCGAAGCTGAAGAGGAACCCCAGCGTTGAGGGTGATTACAGGCAGGGCCCGCCGGGTCGCGGCCGGAACCCGAAGGTAGTCGCCAACTGCTGGGGTGCTCCGGGCCGGATAGAAGACGACGGTTTCCAAGACCTCGGCATCGCTGTCATAGCTGAGCCGGTACGTCATTCGCATGCACAGGGGAGCGTCCGGATTGGCGTCAGCGTCCTCACTCGCCGTGCCGGAGGGGTCCAGTGGTTCAAGGGCACCGTCGGCCACTAGCTGCTGTACATCCGGATCGAGGTCCGTCAGGGTCACCTCGATCTCGGCCGCGTCCACGCGAGCAACCCAAGATAGGTCGGACTGGACCGCGCCTTCGTCGGCCTCCTCGGGGACTGCAGGAGCTGCGGCTTCTTCGGTTGCCGCAACGCCCTCCTGGTACAGGTCGGTCAGGGCAGCACCCCGGGCCGCATCCGGATCCAGCACCCGCGCGAGGGCCTCGATGATGTCGGTACGACCCGCGCGAGGAATTCCCGCCAGCACTACGTGACGGTCAGGACGAAGGTCCAGATGCTTCCATCCGCGGAAACCTGATATTCGCAGGCGAGTTACACGCACAGCAGCAATCATCCAGCACACATGGCCCCACAGGTACTGCATTACAGGAAACCCGCTGCCTTGGCTTCCTACTCCTGCACGACGGCCAGTTCGGCGCCAAGCGCCTCGAGCTTGGGCAATAGGTTGCTATAGCCGCGGTCCAGGTGGTAGATGCCGCCGATGGTCGAGGTGCCCTTGGCTGCGAGTGCTGCGATCACCAGGGCGGCGACGGCCCGGATGTCCTGGCCAGCCACCCGGGCCGCAGTGAGGGGGGACGGGCCGTGCACGGTGATGGTCGGGCCATCGGCGGTGATGACGGCGCCGAAGCTGCGGAGCGGGTCAACGTGCGTGGCCCGCGAGGTGTAGATCCGCTCCTCGATGCAGGAGACGCCCGGGGCCTGGGTGAGGAATGCCGTCAGCTGGGGCTGGACGTCGGTACACGTAGCGGAGGCCGTGGCCACCTGCACGGCCCGGGGGCCGGCCGGGCAACGACCGAGCGAGCCGCCGTCCACCGCGAAAAGCTCGATTCCGGCATCGGCGAGGATGGCCACCAGGGTCGCGGGAAACGTGGTGACGGGGACGTTGTCGAGGTGGACGATTCCTCCGGTGATGGTGGCAGCCAGGGCGAGCGTGGCGGCCTCCAGCCGGTCCGGCGGGACGTGGACGCTTCCGCCGGTGATGTGATCGGTGCCGGTGATATGGAGCGCGGTGGTGCCCTCCCATGTGATGCCAACCCCGCCTGTCGCGAGCATCGCGGCGGTCGCCAACACCTCCGGTTCGGAGTTGGGGTTGAGGATGGTGGATGTGCCGCGGGCACGAGCGGCGAGCAGCATCGCGGTGACCGTGGCCCCCAGGCTCGGGCCCCACTGCTGGGTCATCACGTCGGTGGTGAACGGCTCCGGGCCCCGACCGGACAGGCGGGCCTCGACGTGCGTGTCACTGACGGCCACGCTGGCCCCAGCGGCCTCCATGGCGGCCAGGTGCCGGTCGATCCGGCGGTGGCAGAAGGCGTCACCGCCCGGCAGGGGGAAGACGATGCGACCGGCTCGGGCGAGCAGGCCGGCGGCCATGACGGCGGTCGTGCGGATGCGCCCGCCCAACTGGTCGGGAATGGTGGGATGCCAGGCGGCAGCCGGGGTGACTTCGAAGCGGTCACCGATGATCTGGGCGGCGGTGCCGGTGTGGGTGAGGATCTCCGCGCAGACCTGGGTGTCCAGGATGTGCGGGATGCCGGTCAGGGTGAGCGGTTCGTCCGCAAGCTGGGCCGCGGCGTACAGGTGGAGGGCGACGTTCTTGCTGCCCTGGACAGAGACCGTGCCCTCCAGGCGGTGGCCGCCGGTGATGCGGATGGCGCGGGTGTCGGTGCGGGGCGGGGGCGGCAGGACGGTCTGATCGTTCACGGATTCCCTTCCCGTGGGTGTGGGTGGAGGGGCATCGGGGTCCCGGCCCGGCGAGCGAGCCGGCACCCCGGGCAGTGCGGACTAGCCGGTGGTGTTCACCGGGCGCCTGCGGCCACCATCCAGGTGCGCGCGCGGCTCTCGGCGGTGAGGGCCAGGGCCTCGTTCAGGGGCCTGCGGGGGACGAGCCCGTAGGTGCGGGTGAACAAGGTCTGATCGGAGGTGAACGAGGCGATCTCGTTGATGCGCGGGGCGGTGTGGGTGATGGTCCCGCGGCTGGCAGCACGAATGACTGCGTGGGCGAGGTCGAGGACTGAAACGGCCTCGCCGGAGCCGCAGTTGACGACGGGCAGCAGCTCGGGGGCGTCCAGGATGCGGGTGAGCATGGTGACCGCGTCGTCGATGTGCGTCAGGTCCCGGGCCTGTGTGCCGTCGCCCTCGATCGTCAGCGGACGGTCCTCGGCGACAGCATCGAGGAAGGCGGGGACGACGGCGTCGGGGCCCTCGCTCGGGCCGTAGGTGTTGAAGAACCGCACCACTCCGACCTGGCGGCCCTCCCCCAGGATCGGCCGATAGATCTGGGCCAGATGCTCGGTGGCCATCTTGCCCGCCGCGTACGGGGAACGGGGGGCATACGGCGCGGTCTCGGCGAGCGGGCCGCCCTGCTGACCGTAGACCTCGCAGGAGGAGGCCAGCAGCAGCCGGCTGGCGGTCGACTGGGTGAAGGTGTGGAGCAGGTGCCGGTCGGTGGCCACGTTGTGCTCGAAGCCGCCGATCTCGAAGCTGTCGGGAACGGACTTGAGCGCAGCCAGGTGCACAACCGTATCTACACGGTCGAGGTCCTGTGCGGTCAGCGACCGGACGTCGCGAACCAACAGGCCCTGCGGGCTCGGCCGCCGCCGGGAGGTGACCGACAGGTTGTCCAGCGGGGTGACCGTGTGCCCTGCGACGCGCAGGGCCTGCGTGAGGGCCGAGCCGATGAAGCCGGCGGCGCCGGTGATCAGGAGGTTCAAGGGATGCCTCCGCGAAGGTGGGAGCAGCGAAACGGTCCGTGCGCCGTCTGCCTGCTGCCGCAACCGTCCCTCCCACAGGGGCCGTCCGGGAGCGGCTCCTGGCTCTCTCGCACACGGGGTGCGTCATCCGCACACCGCGTGCGAGAAGGACCGGGTGTACTCGGGCGCCCTGTTACCGTGCCGTGCCAGGCGCTACGCTCACTCGTCGCCGCCGGTACGCAGGAGGTACCAATGGGCCCCAATGCGAACGACCTGGGCGCCGTCTTTCGCAGCGCCCGCCATGCCTTACGGCTGAAGCAAGCTGATGTCGCCCGGGCCGTCGGCTACTCGGCGTCGGCGATCTCGCGGATCGAGGGCAACCGGATGCGCGTGAACCTCGACACCTGCCTGCTCTTAGCCCGGGTACTCGATATCCCACCTGAGCAGGTCAGCGGGTTCCATGCCCCCGCGGACCCGGTGATCGATACCGTGGGGACCCTACCGATGTCGGACGAGGAGGACGCGATGCGTCGCAGGAACCTGCTGGGGGCGCTCGCTGCCGGAGCGTCGGCCGTCGTCGGCACGGGCACGGCGGCTGCATCGCCCACCGTAGTCCCGGACCTCGACGACGTGCTGTTTCGGCTCCCGCCCGCTGGCCCCGCGCCGCTGCGGGTGCTGGCCGACCAGACGGCCTCTGCGCGCGAGGCGTTCACCGCCGCCCGCTACAACGACCTTGGCAACTCGCTGCCCGGCCTGCTCTCCGCCACGGAGGCGACTAGGGACGCGGCCGTCGGCCGGGCTCGCCAACAGGCCAACGCCATCCTTGCCCGCGCTTACGTCCTGGCCTCCGAACTTGCCGCGAAGCAGCATTCCGACGCCGCATGGGTTGCTGCCGATCGCGCTCTGGCCGCCGCCCGGGCTAGCGGGATGCCCGTCCCCGTCGGGGAAGCCGCCCGCGTCCTGGCCATCACCATGCGCCGCTCCGGCAGCTGCTCCTCCGCGGTCCGCTTCCTCACCGCCGAAGCAGCCGTACTCGACCCTGCCGAAGGGCGCACCGGAGCCGTACGGACCACTTTGCTGCTGACTGCGGCCTACTCGGCAGCCGCTGGCGGCGACCGGACAACCGCGCTCGCTCTGCTCGACGAGGCCGATGAGACCGTCGAGCGCCGCCCGCAGGCGGCTCCCAGCGGTCTCTTCACCGTCGATGCCACCAAGACCCAGGCCGCCGTCTACCGCATTGGCGTTCACACCACCCTCGGCACCCCGGACGAGGGTGTGGAGATCGCGCGAGGCCTGAACATCGACCTCATGCCGACCCCCGAACGCCGCGCCCGCGCCTGGACGGACACGGCCCGCATGTGGCACGCGCTCGGCAACGGTGAGGAGGCATTCGCTGCTCTGCGCCGCGTCGAGGAGGAAGCGGCCCAGGAGGTGCGCCGTCCGGCGCTGCGGGCGCTGACGTCGAGCCTGCTCTACAGCCCGGCACGTGTACAGGGCCTGCGCGAGTTCGCCGTCCGCACGGGAGCCGTTCCCGCCTGACCGGCCCGGCTCCGCCCGCCGGCGTGGAGCTCGGTGCGTGGTCACGGTGCCGGAGCGAACCAGGCCTGAGGCTCGTTCTTGCCGACCAGTTCGATGAGTTCCCGCATCCGATCGGTCATCGGCGGTAGGCCGTCCAGCGGGAACCAGCCGACCGCGTACGACTCGTCGTCACAGACACGCGGCGACTGACCCGCCTCTGCCGGACAGCAGGCGAACACGACCTCGAAGTACTGCGCCACATGACCGTTGCTGTGCCGCACCTGTGGGGACGATGTCACCGCCACCAGGCGATCCACCACCACCCGCACACCGGTCTCCTCCGCCACCTCCCGCACTACCGCAGCGGCCGGCGCTTCGCCGGGCTCCAGGATCCCGCTCAACGGCGTCCACAGCCCCGCAGCAGACCGCCGCTGCAGGAGCACCCTCTGCTCCTCGTCGACGACTACTCCGACCACCCCTGGCAGCCACAACGGCCAGTCGGGGCCGACTACCTTTCGTAGATCTGACACAAAATCAGGAATCATGCCACCAGACTAGGACGAGAAGAACGCCGTTGGCGGGCAATTCAGAGCACTCTCCCGCCCGTCTCCTGCTGGCTGGTCGGGGCCGGGCGTGAGCCGCAGTCTGTCAGCCGCGTTCGTACGAGCGGGCAGGATCCGCCGTGTTGGGCCGCCGAAAATCGCAGTGATCACTTCGTCATGTCCCCTACCCTGCCGGACATCACCGGCCCGACAGAATGAGGACTCCCCAATGACGAGAACCCCCGATGTACGCCCGGAGATCATCGACTTTTACACCCGCTCCGACGAAGCCGCACGACTGCACGCGACTGCCACGGGCACCCTGGAATTCGCACGGACCCGCGAGTTACTCCGCCGCCACCTCCCACCCGCTCCGGCGCGCGTACTCGATGTCGGTGGCGGCCCCGGAACCCACGCCCGCTGGCTCGCCGAGGACGGCTACGCCGTGCACGTCGTGGACCCCGTACCCAAGCACATCAGCCAGGCCGGCGCCCTTGACTGCGTGACAGCCGAGCTGGGCGACGCCCGTGCTCTCACCGCAGCAGCCGACTCGTATGACGTGGTGCTGCTCCTCGGTCCGCTGTACCACCTCCACGACAAGGCCGACCGGTTCTCCGCGCTGGCCGAAGCTGCCCGCGTAGCACGGCCGGGAGGTGTCGTCGCTGCAGCCGCGATCTCCCGTTACTCCCCCCTGCTCGACTACATCGCCACTACTGGCATCACCGAGCCCGCCATCCAGGACGGAGTGCGCGACACCCTCGACCAGGGCCGCTACGCCGGACAGCGCGGTTTCACCGTCGCCTACTTCCAGACCTCAGACGAACTCCGCGAGGAAATCACCGAAGCGGGACTCGCCGACCCCACCCTGTATGGCGTCGAGGGACCCGGTTGGGTGGCGGTCAAGGCCATCGAGAAGTACACCGCCACCAACCTCTTGGACACGGCGATGTACGACGCTGCCCTCGCCGCAGCGCGGCTCGCGGAACCGCACGCTGCGCTCACCGACGCCTCTGCCCACATCCTTGCCATCACCCGGCCCTGAACTCCCATGTCAGCACGCCCAAACAGGAGGCGCCGGTGGATGGACGCCGTGCACCCGCCGACAGGCGGCCGGGCCTGCGTTCCGACGATGGGCCCGGCCGCTTGAGCGATGCGAACCGCAGACATCAGGAAGGCAAGCACTTCCGCTCCCGGATTAACCCAGTACGGCCAGGGCCTCCCACATGTACTGGTGTACCGGACCGGCACGCTAGGAGCACGGGCCTCGGGGCGGCACAACCCGCGCCAGCAGAAGGGAGTTCGCATGTCGTTGATCCAACTGTTCGCCGGGCTGCTCGCCGTGCTGGCGGGCATCGTGGGATGGCAGATGTACCGCTACCCGGGCGGATGGAAATTCGCATTCTCTGAGGCTCACCACGAAGACCGGCAGGACCTGTACGCCGCCCGCAGCGCCCTGCGCTCCCTGAAGGTGAAGGCCGGAACCGATCTGGCCGCCGCCCGCGCCCGCCTGGCCTGGGCCGAGCAGACTCACCGCCAGCGCGTCGACCGCGCGCACCGCGAACTGAACGCATTGCTTACCCCCGACCACGGCGAGCAACTCGCCGCGCTGGGACCGCTCTCCCTATACGAGCACGAACTGCACATCGGAACGGAGCAACTGCCCCTCGCGGGAATCGCCGCGCACTGTGAGCCTGCCCGTTCGGGCAAGAAGGCATACCTGTATGTCACTCACCCTGACGGCCAATCCGAACTCCACCCGGTGGATACCGACTGCCCCGAGGAGGCTGTCCGTCAGTTCAGCGTCCGCCTTCAAAATGCCATCGCCGCTGGCAGCAAACTCCGCAAGCAACGCTCCCGCGCGATCGAGAAGGCAGAAGAAGCTCTGGAGGCAGTACGCGCAGACACGGCCGCGGTGGATTCTGCCCGCCAGGAAGTGGACACCATAGCCACCAGACACCGCGAAGACACCCGCGTGGAGACAGCCCAAGCTGACCTAGAAGCCGCCCGCGACCGGTGGGAAGAGACGACGGGACGCCGCCCCCGCTGATTCCAAGACCTCAGCCCAGGCGGCCAGCCCCCGCAGTGCGGCGCGCAACATAGCATCGAAACCCCGGTCAGCCAAACCGGGGATTGGCGGGATCATTAGAGATCCACCGCCACCCCTGCCCCAGCCGTCGGAAGGCACTGCTACGCCGCACCCCGCAACTTCCCCCTCACCCTCAAGCAGCCGACGGCCCAGCCCAGCCTGGCTATGCCACCGCGTAGCTCTGGCGGAAGTACTCGACCGCGCGCTCCAGATCGCGTTCGGACTGAAGCGTGAGTTCCAGGTCGCCGGTGCCGTGGTGGCCAAGCCCCGTCACATCGCGGGCGAAGCCGGGCACGAGGTCGACCGTCGCCGGTGCAGCCTTCAGGTAGACCACCAGCTTGGCCTTCTTCGGCGGGACCAGGCACGCATAGTTCTGCATGCGCCGGTAGGCGGTGTAGGTCTGGTTCGAGACCTTCGTAAGGTCCTCACCGAGCCCGAGCAGTACCTCGTCGACCGCAGCAGCCAGCTCCGCCATGGCCCCGGCCTCCGTCGCGGTCCGCTGCGCCTTCGCCGTACCCCGACTCACGCTCCCGGCCTTCGGCGCCGCGGCACGGCCGGCGAAGGAGGCCACCGTCTCAAGGCCGACGTGCTCGCTGCCGAAGTACCGGTAGCGGACCAGGTCGATGGCGTGCCGGTGCTCGCGGACGGCGTGGATGTCGTAGCGGGTGAAGTCGCCAGCCACGCAGATCAGCCTCGGTGCGCTCCACAGCACCTGGGCCGCGGCGTGGGCCCCGAGCCGGTCGCGGACCAGGTGCCGGAACGTGTCCCGGTGATCGAGCAGCCAGGCCATGTAGAAGAGGCCCTGGTTTATGACTCCCGCGTCGGTTCCGCGCTTGTACTCGACGATCACCGGTGCGCCGTTCTCGTCGATGCCCAACGAGTCGATCCGGCCGCCGTGAACCGGTCCGGTGCTGTATTCGCTCGCCAGGAACCGGACCCCGAGCATGGTCTGCATGTGCCCCTCGACGAGGTCCTGAACATCGGCCTCGACCTCGGCCAGACGCGGCACGACCTCCGTCACGCCGCCCTTCGTGTTGAACAGCTTCAGGCCCGACACCTCCCCCTTCGCATTGACCTACCGGCAACGCGCAGTCAGCCAGATCTATTTCCGGCAGGCGGGATGTTCTGGAGCCCTTTCCCAATCGTCACCGTAAGCGGCCAACCCGAAGTCTGCGCACCGGGTCCGAGTGGGACTTCATCGAGTGCACCAGACGCAAAAGCGCCGCCTTCCGTACAGGTCTCACCCTGGTACGGAAGGCGGCGCCTTCATGTTGCCGCCCAATCAGAAGGGCCTCGTGGTCCCTGTTGGGTGCAGTCGCTGGCTGAGGTCGACCGCTCGCCCGCAGTGCCCCAACTCCACATCACGCTCCGTGTACTTCCGGCCGGTGTACCGGCAAGCTTGTGTCGAGCGGCGAGGCCAGGCCAGAGCCGCCATCCTGGGGAGCGGCTGGGGAGTTCCGAGGCCGCTCGGGGAGTTTCTGGGGAGTTCCGGCTACATAAAGCAGAAAGCCCGTGAAAGACCGAGAAAGAGCCGCACCGCAGGTCAGCGACGCACAGGAGGGGAAAACCCCAGCTCAGAGCACTGGCCTCGGGGACTTCATGACATAGGTACCGAGATCGTCGGCCTCGACGATCCCCGGGAGCGAGCCGCCCTCACGCAGGGGCGTGACGTAACGGGTCGCGATCACTTCGGACAGCATCCGCCCAGGTTACGGGGGTCAGGGCGCCGGAGCCCACTGGGTGAGCAGGGCTTCGGTGGTGGTGATGGCCGCCACCAGCGCGAGGGAGTTGCGGATCACCTCGGCGGTGCAGGAGGCGGGCACCCCGGCGATGGCGTCGGCGGGGACGACGACCTGGTATCCGAGGTTGACGGCGTCGAAGACGGTGTTGGGGATCGCGATGTTCGAGGAGACCCCCGTGACGACGAGGGTGCGCACGCCGAGGTTGCGCAGCAGGGCGTCCAGGTCGGTGCCGGCCATCGGGGAGAGTCCGTGCAGCCGCCGGACCACCAGGTCCCGTCCGTCGACGGTGATCGGGGCCGCGACCTCGACCGCCCGGCTCCCGGTGAGCTGGCGCACGGGCAGCTTCCCGGCGGCCCGGAAGAGCCGTGCGTTGGTGCTGGCCCCGAGCCCGTCGGGCCGGCGTTCGGCGACCGCGTGCAGCACCTGCACGCCGGCCGCCCGCGCGGCGTCGGCGAGCGCGGCCACCCGCTCCAGCATCCCGGAGTCCCGGGCCTCCTTGGCCAGTTCGGGCAGGGCGCTCTCCTCGCCGACGACTCCGTTCTGGCATTCGACGGTGAGCAGCGCGGTGGTGGCGGGATCGAAGTCCGGCATGGCTCCCCCTGGCGTGGCGGCGGCGGAGCCCGCATGATTCCTGACACACAGTCAGATGTGAAGGGGCGTGGGAGCGATGGACGAGACGCGTGGGCCCGGAACAGGTGGGGCCGGGACGCAGCGGCGCGGCCGCCGCATCATGATGTCCGACGAGGAGGTGGACGCCTTCCTGCGCGAGCAGCGCACCTGCCGGGTCGCCACCGTCTCCCCCGACGGGCGTCCGCACGTGGGCGCCCTGTGGTTCGCCTGGGACGGCACCTCCCTGTGGCTGTACTCGATCACCCGCAGCCGCCGCTGGTCCGACCTGCGCAAGGACCCGCGGATCTCGGTGGTGGTGGACTCCGGCGAGTCCTACGACGAGCTGCGCGGGGTCGAGCTGTCAGGGAGCGCGGTGTTCGTGGGCGAGGCCCCGCGCACCGGCGAGCCCTGTCCCGAGCTGGCGGAGCCCGAACGGATCTTCCCGGTCAAGAACTTCGGCATCGAGGAGATGCCGCACGACGGCCGCCACGCCTGGATCCGCCTCACCCCCGACGCGGTCGTCTCCTGGGACTTCCGCAAGATCTGAGCCGCCCGCCCGCGCCTAGACGGCGGCCGCCGCCGCCGCGTGCAGCGCCTCGACGGCGGCCCGGATGGACGGCCGCCGGCCCGCGTCCGCGCGCCAGACGGCGTACACGTGACGGCGTACGGTGTCGCACACGGGCAGCAGCCTGACGCCCGGCGGCACCGGCCCGCGCCCCAGCCGGGGCGTCACGCACACGCCCAGCCCGGCCTCCACGAAGGCGAGCTGGGTGTGGTGCTCCTCGGCGATGTGCGCGACGCGCGGCTCGATCCCGGTGCCGCGCAGGGTGAACACCAGCCACTCGTGGCAGAACTGGCCCTCGTTCCAGGAGATCCAGTCGTCGTCGGCGAAGTCGGCCAGCGAGATCTGCGTACGGCCGGCCAGCGGATGGGCGGCCGGGACCGCGATGTCGACGGCGTCGTCCAGCAGGTGGGCGCGGGTCAGCTCGGCCGGCACCGGCATCCGCTTGTTGTACCAGTCGATGGCCAGGGCCATGTCGAGGTCCCCGCGCACGACGGCCAGCATGGCCTCCTCCGGTTCCCGCTCCCGTACCAGGGCCCGCAGTTCGGGGTGGTCCGCGCGCAGGGCGGTCAGGGCCCCCGGCAGCAGGCCGCGCATCGCGGTGGGGAAGGCGCCGATCCGCAGCTCCCCGACGGCGCAGCCCCGCCGTGCCTCGACGTCGGCCTGGGCCAGCTCCACCTGGGAGATGATCCGGGCGGCGTGATCGGCGAGCAGCCGCCCGGCGTCCGTGAGGCGGACCCCGCGGCCGTTCTTGGACAGCAGGGGCTGGCCGACCTCCCGCTCCAGCTTGGCCATCTGCTGCGAGACGGCGGACGTGGTCACATGGAGGCCGTCCGCCGCACCGCTGACCGAGCCGTGGCGGGCGAGGGCGTCGAGGGTGCGCAGCCGCTCCAGGTTCAACATGTAAGCGATGCTACGCGGTCGGGCGGAGGAAGTCTCGCTTGTCCTACGAGGTTCCGGGCCGCAGAGTGAGCCCATGAGCGCACCCACCACCTCCCGCCGGGCCCCCTCCCCCACGACACCGCCCACCGCGCGACCCTCCGCGCCGGGGACCGGCTCCGGCCGCTTCGACTGGCGGCTGCGCTTCGCCTTCCTCTCGGTGGTCTGGGGCTTCAGCTTCCTCCTGGTCAAGGTCGGCACGGAGGCGTTCGCACCCTTCCAGGTCGCCCTGGGCCGGGTCCTCTTCGGCGCGCTGGCCCTGCTGGCCGTCCTGCTGGTGCGGCGGGAACCGCTCCCCCGGGGCCCGCGCACCTGGGGCCACCTCACGGTGGCGGCGCTCCTGCTGAACACGGCCCCCTTCTCGCTGTTCGCGTACGCCGAGCTGACCATCCCCTCCAGCCTCGCCGGGATCTGCAACGCGACCTCCCCGCTGTGGGGCATGGCGCTCTCGCTGGTCGCCCTCTCCGAGGACCGCCCGACGCGCCGCCGCTTCGCCGGCCTGGGCCTCGGCTTCCTCGGCGTCCTGACCGTCCTCGGCGCCTGGCAGGGCTTCGCCGGCATCGACGCCAAGGGCACCGCCCTGGCCCTGCTGGCCTCGCTCTGCTACCCGATCGGCTGGATCTACGTCCGCCGCACCCTGGCGGGCACCCAGGGCTCCCCGGTGGCCCTGACGGGCGCGCAGCTCATGGTGTCCACGGTCCAGCTGGCCGCCGTGAGCGCCCTGTTCACCTCCGCCCCGGCGTCCTTCCCGCTGTGGCCGACCCTCGCGGTGGCCGCCCTGGGCGCCCTCGGCACGGGGATGGCCCTGCAGATGCAGTACGGGCTGGTGACGGAGGTCGGCCCGACCACCGCGCAGATGGTCACCTACTTCATCCCGGTGATCGCGACGGCCGCGGGCGTCATGGTCCTCGGCGAGCAGCTCCACTGGAACACCCCGGTCGGCGCGGTCATCGTCCTGGCCGGCGCGGCCCTCACCCAGGCCCGCACCCGCCGCCCCGCCTGAGGCCCGCGCGCACCCGCCGCCCCGCCCGGCCCCGCCGCATTCCGCGGCGGGGCCGGTGCGTTCAGTCGAAGCGGGTGCCCCCGGCCGGGCGGACCGCCGCCGCCACCGCGTCGGCCAGCGCGCCGACCTCGGACACGCCCAGCCCGGAGACGGTGATCCGCACGCCCGGCCCCGCCTCCACCCGGAACCGGGCCCCCGCCGTGACGGCCCACCCGGCCGCCAGCAGCCGCGTGACCACCGCCGTCTCGTCGGCGACGGGCAGCCACACGTTCATCCCGCTGCGCCCGTACGCCCGTACGCCCCGCTCCGCGAGCGCCGTGATCAGCCCCTCCCGGCGCAGCCCGTAGGCGCGCGCCACCGCCGTCCGGTCCACGGCGCCGGAGGCCCACAGCTCCACGACCGCGTACTGGAGCAGCCGGCTGACCCAGCCCGGCCCCAGCCGCTGCCGGCCCCGGACCCGGTCCAGGGTCACCGCGTCGCCGGTGAGCACCGCGAGCCGCAGGTCGGGCCCGTACGCCTTGGCCGTGGAGCGGATCAGCGCCCAGTGCCGGGTCACCCCGCTCAGCGGGCACAGCGGCAGGTCCACGATGCCGTGCCCGTGGTCGTCGTCGATGACCAGCACCCCGGGATGCCCGGCCAGCAGCTCCCGCAGTTCCCGGGCCCGCGGCGCGCTGACGGCGGCCCCGGTCGGGTTCTGCGCGCGGGCCGTCACCACCAGCGCGCGCGCCCCCTCGGCCAGCGCCCGCTCCACCGCCGCCGGCACCGGCCCCTCGTCGTCGACGGCCACCGGGAGCAGCTTCAGCCCCAGCGCGGCCGCCAGGTCCAGCAGCGCCGCCCAGCCCGGGTCCTCGACGGCGACCGCGTCACCGGGCCTCACGTGGGCGGCCAGCACCCGCTCGATGCCGTCCAGCGCCCCCGAGGTCACCGCCACGGGCCCGGCCGGGACCCCGTCCGCCTCCAGGCCGGCCAAGGCGAGCCGGGCGAGGTCCGGGACCACCGGGTCCTGTCCGTACAGGGTCGGCGCCCGCGCGTACCGCCGGGCGGCCGCGGCCAGCGCCCCGTCCAGGGACGGCAGCAGCGAGACGTCCGGGTTGCCCTGCGTGAGGTCCCGTACGCCCTCGGGGACGGTCATCCGCAGCGTGTCGCGCGGCGCGGTCGCGGGGCGCGCCCGCACCCGGCTGCCGCGCCGCCCGTCCGTCTCGATGACTCCGCGCTCGCGCAGCGTGCGGTACGCGGCGGCCACGGTGTTGGGGTTGACCCCCAGCTCC
>NZ_JBHWBP010000045.1:0-36580 GCF_042735575.1 Streptomyces sp. NPDC059564
TGGCGTTGATTTTTGGCACGCTGTTGAGTTCTCAAGGAACGGACGCTTCCTTTGTACTCACCCTCTCGGGCTTTCCTCCGGGCTTTCGTTCTGTTCTTTCGTTTCCGACTCTATCAGACTCTTTCGTGTCCGATTTCCTCGGTGCTTTCGAGGTTCTGCGCTTTCGCGCTTTCCCTTTCCGGCGAGTCCGACTCTATCAGTGAATTTCCGTCTCCCCGACCACTCTCCGTCGCACCGAAAAGGCGCGCCAAAAGAAGGTGGGATCAAGATCTGCACTGTAAGAGGAGGAGTCCCGTCCATCCGTTGTTCGCGAGAAGTTCACGCGGCACGTCCTGGCGGGAGTCACGACAGTACAGGCCCTGCGGTGCCCAGGCAAATCGATTCACGCGTATGGTCTAGTCCACCGGTCTAGTCCACTAGTCTCCGTGCCAAAGGGCCAGCCCGGATCGGGACCAACATCGGGCGAACCCGAACAAACTGTGACTTATCCTTCTGAAGAGTACGCCGTTCGCGACAGGTAGTGACGGCGACACTAAGAAGCCCCACCCCTGGGAGGCCCCCATGACCAGCGTGACGTCCCCACTTGCCGGGCAGGCCATCGGACTCGCGGCAGTGCCCGATCCGGTGTTCTCCGGCGCGATGGTGGGACCGGGCACCGCCATTGATCCCGTGCGCGAGCCCTCGGAGGCGGTGGCCCCCGTGGACGGTGTGGTCGTCTCCCTGCACCCGCACGCGTACGTCGTAGTCGACGGTGAGGGCCACGGTGTGCTCACGCACCTCGGGATCGACACCGTCCAGCTCAACGGCGAGGGCTTCGAGCTGCTCGTGAACAAGGGCGACACCGTCACCCGCGGCCAGGCCGTCATCCGCTGGAACCCCTCCGCGGTCGAAGCCGCCGGGAAGTCGCCGATCTGCCCGGTCGTGGCGCTCGAGGCGACCCCCGACTCCCTCTCCGACGTCGTCGAGTCCGGCGATGTGAAGGCTGACGACGCTCTCTTCAGCTGGCAGTAAGCGTCCGCCTGCACAGGCGAGTCGGACATCCATCGCGGCGGCTGGGGCCGCCGCTCAATCGGAGACGGTGAAATGGAGACAACGCTGCGAGGCGTCGGCGTGAGCCACGGTGTGGCGATCGGCGAGGTTCGGCACATGGGTACGGCGGTTCTCGAACCGCCGGCGAAGCAGATCACCGCGGACGAGGCGGAGCGCGAACAGGGGCGCGCCCGTCAGGCCGTGGAAGCTGTGTCGGCCGACCTGATCGCGCGCGGCCAGCTGGCCGGTGGCGAGGCTCAGCACGTGCTCGAGGCCCAGGCGATGATCGCCACGGACCCCGAGCTGATGGCGGACGTGGACCGGCGGATCGCCGTCGGCAGCACCGCCGAGCGCGGTATCTACGACGCGTTCGCTTCCTACCGCGACCTGCTCGCGGGGGCCGGCGAGTACATGGCCGGGCGGGTGGCCGACCTGGACGACGTACGCAACCGCATCGTGGCGCGCCTGCTGGGCGTGCCGATGCCGGGCGTGCCGGACAGCGACGAGCCGTACGTGCTGATCGCGCGGGACCTGGCTCCCGCCGACACCGCGCTGCTCGACCCGGCGCTGGTGCTCGGTTTCGTGACCGAGGAGGGCGGGCCGACCAGCCACAGTGCCATCCTGGCGCGGGCGCTGGGCGTACCGGCGATCGTGGCGCTGCCGGGTGCCGGTGAGATCGCCGAGGGTACGGTCATCGCCGTCGACGGCAGCACCGGTGACCTGTTCGTCGAGCCGACGGCGCAGAAGCGGGCCGAGCTGGAGGCCGCGGCCGCCGAGCGGAAGGCGGCGCTGTCCGCTTCCTCCGGTCCGGGCGCGACCTCGGACGGTCACAAGGTGCCGCTGCTGGCGAACGTCGGCGGTCCGGCGGACGTGCCGGCGGCCGTGGAGGCCGGGGCCGAGGGTGTGGGTCTGTTCCGCACCGAGTTCCTGTTCCTGGACGACAGCAAGAAGGCTCCGTCCGAGGACAAGCAGATCGAGTCGTACCGCAAGGTGCTCGAGGCCTTCCCCGAGGGCCGTGTGGTCGTGCGCGTCCTGGACGCCGGCGCCGACAAGCCGCTGGACTTCCTGACGCCGGGCGACGAGCCGAACCCGGCGCTGGGCGTGCGCGGTCTGCGCTCGCTGCTGGACCACCCGGAGGTGCTGCGTACGCAGCTGACCGCGCTGGCCAAGGCGGCCGAGGGCCTGCCGGTGTACCTCGAGGTCATGGCCCCGATGGTGGCGGACCGGATCGACGCCAAGGCGTTCGCGGACGCCTGCCGCGAGGCGGGCCTGCGGGCGAAGTTCGGCGCGATGGTGGAGATCCCCTCCGCCGCGCTGCGGGCGCGCTCGATCCTGCAGGAGGTCGAGTTCCTGTCGCTGGGCACGAACGACCTGGCGCAGTACGCCTTCGCCGCCGACCGTCAGGTCGGTGCGGTGTCCCGGCTCCAGGACCCGTGGCAGCCGGCGCTGCTCGACCTGATCGCCATGTCGGCGGATGCCGCCAAGGCGGAGGGCAAGAGCTGTGGTGTCTGTGGTGAGGCCGCTTCGGATCCGCTGCTGGCCTGTGTGCTGACGGGTCTGGGTGTCACCTCGCTGTCGATGGGTGCCGCTTCGATTCCGTACGTGCGGGCGACGCTCGCCAAGTACACGCTCGCCCAGTGCGAGCGGGCGGCCGCCGCCGCGCGTGCCGCCGACAGCGCGGAGGAGGCCCGCGTGGCCGCCCAGGCGGTGCTGTCCGGCGAGTAGCCGTACGGTGTTCGCTTGATCGAGGGGCCTTTGCCGGTGGTGGCAGGGGCCCCTCGGTCGTGTCCGGCTCCGGTCGGGGGTCAGTGGTGGGGGCCGGGGAGGTCCACCTCGTAGCCCGGGCAGTGGTCGACGCCCGGTTCGGGTGCCACGGGTTCGCCGGTGTCGGCGTCGGTGCAGTAGGCGTCGAAGACGGCGGCGGCGGTGAGGGTGACCAGGCGGCCGCGGTCCAGGCGCCAGCCGTGGACCCGGTCGCGGAAGCCCTCGGTGGTGCTGCGCAGGACCAGTCCGCCGGCTCCGCCGAGGGCGAGGCCGGTGGCGAGGACGGTCACGAACTCCAGGGCGTCGCGGCCCCCGGTCAGGAGCGGGCTGTCGGGGGCGGTGGAAGCGTCGGGGTCGGCTGGTCCCTCGGTGTGCAGGACGGCGACGAGCTGTTCGTGCTCGGCGGGGACGCTGCAGACGAGGTGGTGGTGGCCGGGGCCGGCTCCGGCGACGAGGCGGCGCAGGAGCTCGGCGGCGCGTTCGAAGGAGGCCTGGCCGATGTCGTCGCCGCAGTCGGCGCAGGTGCCGGCGGCGGAGAGGAGCACGGTGGCGTACTCCCAGGTCGCCTGCCGGACGGAGGCGTCCACGAGGAGGGGCAGGAGTTCCTCGATGGGCTGGCCGGTGTAGGGGAGGCGGCCGGTCCGGCCGGCGAGTTCGGCGGTGAAGCGGGAGCGGGTCGGGGCGGTGTCCGGGTCCAGGCCGTGTTCCGTGCAGTAGTCGGCGTACTCCTCGGGGTCGAAGAGGGCGACGGTGGTGTGGATGCCCTGGGCCGCGAGGGAGCGCAGCAGGTCGTCGACGTGGCGGAGGTAGTCGGCGTAATCGTCGTGGTGGTCGAAGACGAAGCTGCGGTAGGTCCGCATGGCCGCGAAGTCCCCGGGGTCGGCGAGGACGCCGACGGTGCTGGGGACCTCGCGGCGCAGCTCGCGGCGACGGCGTGAGGCGGTGGTGCGGGTGTTACGGGTCGTGCGTGTGGTGTCCGGCGTGCCCTTCATGGTTCCCCCTGAGCGATGCGAAGGCTTGCTCACTCAGGGTAATCACGGGCACTGACAGTCACTTCCGGGTGCGGGCGAGCTCCACGTAGAAGGCGAGCAGGCCGGGGTCGTCCACCGAGCCCGGGTTCACGGCCTTGGCCAGGGGGGTGCCCTGGAGGAGGCGCTTGACGGGGACCTCGATGCGCTTGCCGGTCAGGGTGTGCGGGACCGCCGGGACCTCGATGACCTCGTCGGGCACGTGGCGCGGCGAGAGCTGCTCCCGGATGGTGGCGGCGATCTTCTTGCGCAGGGCCTCGTCGAGGACGGCGCCGGGGGCGAGGTGGACGAAGAGCGGCATCCAGTAGCCGCCGTCCGCCTCCTCCAGGCCGATGACCAGGGACTCCTTGATCTCCGGGAGGCGTTCGACGGCCTCGTAGATGTCGGCGGAGCCCATCCGGACGCCCTGCCGGTTGAGGGTGGAGTCGGAGCGGCCGTGGATGACGACGGAGCCGTGGTCGGTGATCGTGATCCAGTCCCCGTGGCGCCAGACTCCGGGGAACATCTCGAAGTAGCTGTCGCGGTAGCGGCTGCCGTCGGGGTCGTTCCAGAAGTGGATCGGCATGGAGGGCATGGGGTTGGTGACGACGAGTTCGCCGACCTCGCCGATGAGGGGCTTGCCGGAGGGGTCCCACGCCTGGAGGTCCGTACCGAGGGAGGCGGCCTGGAGTTCGCCGATGTGGACGGGGAGGGTGGGGACGGCGCCGGCGAAACAGCTGCACACGTCGGTGCCGCCGCTGACGGAGGCGATCCAGAGGTCCTCGGCCACCTCGTCGTGGAGCCAGCGGAAGCCGTCGGGCGGGAGCGGGGAGCCGGTGGTGGCCACGCACGTGACGGCGGAGAGGTCGAAGTCGCGGGCGGGGTGGACCTCGGCCTTGCGGCAGGCCATCACGTAGGCGGCGGAGGTGCCGTAGAGGGTGGCCCGGGTGCGCTCGGCGATCCGCCACTGGGCGGCCGTGTCCGGGTAGCCGGGGCTGCCGTCGTAGAGGACGACCGTGGTGCCCGTCAGCAGGCCGGAGACGAGGAAGTTCCACATCATCCAGCCGGTGGAGGTGTACCAGAAGAACCGGTCCTCGGGGCCGAGGTCGCAGTGCAGGCCGAGCTGCTTGAGGTGTTCGAGGAGGATGCCGCCCTGGGACTGCACGATCGCCTTGGGCGCCCCGGTGGTGCCGGAGGAGTAGAGGATCCACAGCGGGTGGTCGAAGGGGACCGGCTCGAAGACCGGCTCGGTGTCGGCGGCGGTCAGCTCCGACCAGGCGCGGGTGCCCTCGGGGGCGGGGGTGCCCAGCAGCGGGATGTGGACGACGGCGCGCAGCGAGGGGAGCTCGGCGCGCAGTTCGGCGACGGTTTCGCGGCGGTCGTGCTCCTTGCCGCCGTAGCGGTAGCCGTCGATCGTGAACAGGACGACGGGCTCGACCTGCTGGAAGCGGTCGAGGACGCTGCGGGCGCCGAAGTCGGGGGCGCAGGAGGTCCAGACGCCGCCGACGCTGGCGGTGGCGAGGAGGGCGACGACCGCTTCGGGGATGTTGGGGAGGTAGCCGCTGACGCGGTCGCCGGGGCGGACGCCGAGGGCGCGCAGTTCGGCGGCGAGGGATCCGACCTGGCGGCGCAGTTCGGCCCAGCTGACCGGGGTGGGTTCGTGGGTCTCGTCGACGTGCAGCAGGGCGGGGTCCGCGGCGCGGGCCGGGTCCTCGGCGGCGCGCAGGGCGTGCTCGGCGTAGTTGAGGGTGGAGCCGGTGAACCACTGGGCGCCGGGCATGGAGCGGTCGGCGAGGACCGACGCGTAGGGGGTGGTGAAGCGTACGTCGAACCACTCGGCGACGGCCTGCCAGAACGTGGCGAGCTCCTCGACGGACCAGCGGTGCAGGGCCGGGTAGCCGCCCTCGGCGGGGGCGCCGAAGCGCTCCGCGGCCCAGGCCTGGAACGCGGTGACCCGGGCCGCGGCGATCCGGTCGGGGCTCGGGGACCAGAGGGGTTCCGGCTGGGTGGCTGAGGTCATGGGTCGGCTCCCGGTCAAGTCTGTGGCTCGCGCTTCGTGTGCGTACGGTGCCACCGGTGCGCGGGTGTGTGCGCGGCGGCTCACAGGGACCATGCCATGTGATCGATATCTGCACCAGAGCTGTCCCGGCCGCTCGGGTGTGATCGTTTTCCGGGTGAACGGCAGCTGAACGCACCCCGCTGGCCGGGGGGCCGGTGGCAGGGTGAGCGGCATGGACGGTCGTGATCTGGTGCGTGCGGTGAAAGAACTCGGTACGGCGCGCGGGCGGCGCGCCTGGCAATCGGCCTGGCGCCACCGGCGGGCGGACGCCGAGGGGCTGCCGCGCCGGGGTGCGGAGCGGGCCCGGGTGCCGGGGCTGCTGACGGGGACCGAGGCACGGCCGGGCGGGGGCGTGCTGCGCTTCGCGCGTTCCGAACTGCTGGTACGGGTGACCGTGGGCGGCGCCGTGTTCTGGGGGTGGGACGGGGCGCGGCCGACGCCCTCGTACGCGTTGGTGGGCACCGGCCCGGAGCCGGATCCGCGGGCGGTGCTGGAGCCGGACACCGGCGGCGGCTGGCGGGTGGTGTCGGAGCGGGTGACGGTGGCGGTGTCCCGGCACGGGGCGGTGGAGGTGCGCACGCCGGGCGGGTCGGTGCTGCGGCGGGAGCTGCCGCCGCGCTGGTGGGATCCGGTGGAGGGGGCCGCGGAGGGCGGGTCGCGGTGGCTGCAGCGGGCGGAGGTGCCGGCGGACGCGCGGTTCTTCGGGCTGGGCGGGCGGGCGCGGGGGCCGCGCCTGCGGGACGGGGAGTACCGGCTGTGGAACACGGACCCGAAGGGCGGGTTCGGGCCGGGGACCGATCCGCTGTACATCACGATGCCGCTCCAGGTGGTGGTCGCGGACGCGGGGACGCACCTGGCGTTCTACGACAACACCTGGGACGGGCGGGTGGTGCTGCGCGGCGGCGAGGAGGGCGCCGGTTCGGGGCCGGACCGGCCGGGGTCGAGCGAGCTGCGCCTGGAGGGCGGTCCGCCGCGGTGCTGGGTGCTGGTGGGGACGCCGGCGCGGGTGCTGCAGGGGTGGGCGGGGCTGACGGGGCCGGCGGCGGTGCCGCCGGAGTGGGCGCTGGGCTACCAGCACGCGCGGTGGGGGTTCGGGAGCGCGGCGGAGGTGCGGCGGGTGGTGGCCGGGTACGCGGAGCGGGGGATGGCGCTGGCCTCCGTACACCTGGACATCGACCACTACGACGGGCACCGGGTGTTCACGGTGGACCGGGAGGCGTTCCCGGACCTGCCGGGGCTGGCGGCGGAGCTCGCGGAGCGGGGGGTGCGGCTGGTGTCGATCGTGGACCCGGCGGTGAAGGCGGGGGACGCGGTGCACGCCTCGGGGCTGGCGGTCGGCGAGCGGGGGGCGTTCGTACGGGACGCGCGGGGGCGGGAGGTGCGGGGGGAGGTCTGGCCGGGTGAGTGCGCGTATCCGGACTTCACGGATCCGGCGGTGCGGGAGTGGTGGGGCGGGCTGTACGCGGAGCGGCTCGGGCAGGGTTTCGCCGGGTTCTGGCACGACATGAACGAGCCGGTGTCGTTCGCGCCGTGGGGGGACGCGACGCTGCCGAGGTCGGCGCGGCACGTGCTGGAGGGGGCGGGCGGGGACCACCGGGCCGGGCACAACGTGTACGCGCTGGGGATGGCGCGGGCCGGCTGGGACGGGCTGACGCGGCTGCGGCCCGCCGAGCGGCCGTTCCTGTTCTCCCGGTCGGGGTGGGCGGGGATGCAGCGGTACGGGGGCACGTGGTCCGGTGACGTGGAGAGCAGCTGGGAGGGGCTGCGGGCGTCGCTGGCGCTGGTGCTGGGGCTCGGGCTGTGCGGGGTGCCGTACTCGGGGCCGGACGTGGGCGGCTTCGGGGGGTCGCCGTCGCCGGAGCTGTACCTGCGGTGGCTGCAGCTGGGGGCGTACCTGCCGCTGTTCCGTACGCACTCGGCGATGTGGGCCGGGCGGCGCGAGCCGTGGGAGTTCGGGCCGGAGGTGGCGGAGCGGGCCGCGGAGGTGCTGGCGGAGCGGGAGCGGCTGCGGCCGTACTTCGTGACGCTGGCGCACCTGGCGCGGCGGACCGGGGCGCCGTACGTGCGGCCGCTGTGGTGGGGTGCGCCGGAGGACCGGGTGCTGCGGGACTGCGAGGACGCGTTCCTGCTGGGGGACGCCCTGCTGGTGGCGCCGGTGCTGGAGTGCGGGGCGGACCGGCGGGCGGTGCGGCTGCCGCGGGGGCGGTGGTACGACACCGCCACGGGGGCGGCGTACGAGGGGCCCGGGCAGGTGCTGCTCGATGCCCCGCCGGGGCGGACGCCGGTGTTGGCGCGGGCGGGGGCGGTGCTGCCGGTGCGGCGCGGGGACGGGACGGTGGGGCTGGAGGCGTGGGCCCCTGCGCGGGGGCGGACGGGCGGCGGGGTGGTGATCCGGGACCCGGGGCCGGGGTTCGAGGCGGGCGAGGTCGAGCGGTACACCGTGCGGTGGGCCGGGGACACGGTGGTGGTGGAGGACGAGGCGGGCGGGGCCGTGAGCGGGGTCGGGGTACGGGGGCTGTGAGGGGGCGGTGAGGTTGCGCTATAGCGGCGCGATAGCCGGGGGCGGGACCCTGCCGGGCGGTGGCGGTGTGCCGCCGAGCCGATCCGACAGGGAGTCCGTGATGGTGTTGGCGAGCCCGGCGCGGCCGCGTGCAGCGAACCGACGCGTGCCGGGCGCGGTCCGCAGATGGGACCTGGCGCCGGGGGCGGAGGTCGTCGGGGCCTGGCAATTGCTCACGGTGTGGGCGCTGCTGCTGGTCACCCGGACGTTCCCGGGCGGGTCGCCGGTGGAGCTCGGGCTGTTGGGGGTGGCCGCGGTCGGGTCGGGGTTCCTGCACGGGCTGTTGCTGGTCAAGCCCCTCGCGGTGCTGGGCCGTTGGACGGCCCGGCTGAGCGCCTGGCCGGAGCCGGTCGCGCTGGCGGTGCTGGTGGCTCCGCTGTCGGCCCCGCCGGCGGTCCTCGTCCACTGGTGGCTCGGGACCCGGCCGGATGCCCTGCCGGGCTTCGGGGAGGTCTGGGCGTGGACGGCGGTGAGCGCGGTGCTCCCGCTGCTGGCGGGGGCGTTCCTGCGGGGCCGGCCCGTACCGGCGGGGGCGCTGTGGACGCGGGGCGCGGTCGTCTCCGCAACGGTGGTCGGGGTCGCGACGCTCGCGGCGCTGGTGCTCGGCCTGCCGGTGTAGCCCCCGCTCCCCCGGGCGGGGACCCCGGTATGCGCAGCGGCCCGCCGCCGGGCCCGGCTACGCGTAGCGGCCCGCGAACCAGGCGGCCGCCGCCCGGGTGTGGAGCGGGAAGGCCAGTTCCGCCGGGGTGCGCAGGACGTGCCAGCCCGTGGTCTCGTCGGTGGCGGCGGAGGGCGGGAGGGCGGCCGCCGGGCGGGGCGGGAGGAGGCCGAAGACGAGCAGGTGGCCCGCCGGGGAGCTGAGGACGTCGGCCAGGGAGACCTCACCGGCCCGGGCCTCGATGCCGGTCTCCTCGCGGAGTTCGCGGACCACGGCCTCCCGCCAGTCCTCGCCGAAGTCCATGAACCCGCCGGGCAGGGCGACGCCGCCGCGGGCCGGTTCGATGGTGCGGGTGATCACGGCCAGGCCGGTGCCGGAGTCCTCCTCGACGGGGAGCAGGGCGACCGCGACGGGGAGCGGGTTGCGGTAGGTGACGGCCCCGCAGGCGGCGCACGTACGGGGCCAGGAGGCGGTGTCGAACAGGGCTCCGCAGGTGGAGCAGTGCGAGTCCTTCAGCTGTGCCGGCATGCGGGGATGGTATGCCAAGGGGCATGCGGATGCTGGTGGTTGGAGCGGTACTGGCCGGGCTCGCCGGAGCGGCGGTGCCCGCGGGGCCGCAGGGCCGTCTCGCGGGGTTCGTGGCGCTGCGGGACGTGGATCCGAGCGTCGGGGAGGACATGCGGTACGCGGGCCCGCGGAACTTCACCCGTGCGGTCGTGGACGGCTACGAGGAGCCCGTGTGCCTGCTGGCCCGGCCCGCGGCCGAGGCGCTGCGGCGGGCGCAGCGGGAGCTGCTGCGCGCCGGGTACTCGCTCAAGGTGTACGACTGCTACCGGCCGCAGCGGGCGGTGGACCGGTTCGTGCGGTGGGCCGGTGAGCCGGACGATCCGGCGGCGAAGGCGGAGCACTACCCGGACGTGGACAAGTCCCGGCTGATCCCGGAGGGGTACATCGCGGCGAAGTCGGCCCACAGTCGCGGGAGTACGGTCGACGTGACCCTGACCGCGCTGCCGGCCCGGCGGGAGGCGGACATGGGGACGGCCTTCGACTTCTTCGGTCCGGCCTCGCACACGGACGCCCCGGGGACGTCCGCGGCGGCGCGGGAGAACCGGCTGCTGCTGAAGCGGGTGCTGGGGGCGCAGGGGTTCGTGAACCTGCCCGAGGAGTGGTGGCACTTCACGCTGCGGCCGGAGGCGTTCCCGGACACGGCTTTCGACGTTCCGGTGTCTGTCGCCGCCGGGCGGCCGTGAGTAGCGTGCCCGTATGACGTTCAGCTCGTACGAGGAATTCTGGCCCTACTACGTCGCCATGCACTCCCGGGCCGCGACCCGCTGGGTGCACCTCGGCGGGACGCTGACCGGTCTGGCGCTGACCGTGTACGGGGTGGCGCGCGGGCGGCGGCGCCATCTGGCCGCGCTGCCGCTGATCGGTTACGGGACGGCCTGGCCCGCGCACTTCTTCATCGAGGGGAACAACCCGGCCACCTTCGGGCATCCGGCCTGGTCGCTGCGCGGGGACGCGCGGATGATCGGGATGATGCCGGCCGGGCGGGACGCGGAGCTGGACGAGATCGCGCGGAAGTGGCTCGCCGCGAACCGGTGACCGCCGGCGCCTGCCGTGGCAGACTTCTGACGCTTCGTCAGATCACGCTGTCCGGGAGGGGTCTTGGAACGCACACGCACACCCGTCGTGCAGGGCTGGTTCACCGAGGCGGGCGCGGAGGGCGGCTTCCGCCTGCTCGGCACCCGGTGTTCCGCCTGCACCGCCGTGTTCTTCCCGCGCGAGGACGCGTACTGCCGCAATCCGCACTGTCCCGGCGGCGGTGAGCTCGCCGAGGTGCCGCTGTCCCCGCGCGGCCGCGTCTGGTCCTACACCGACGGCCGCTACCGGCCGCCCGCCCCGTACGCGTCCGATCCGGCCGCGCCCTGGGAGCCGTACACCCTGGTCGCGGTGGAGCTGGAGGCCGAGGGGATGGTCGTGCTCGGGCAGACGGTCCCCGGGGTGACGGTGGCCGAGCTGGCGGTCGGGATGGAGGTCGAGGTGGTCGGCGGGGTGCTGCACGAGGACGCCGGGACCAGCTGGCTGACCTGGCGGTTCCAGCCGGTGGGAGGCACCGCGTGAGCGGGAACGGGGTCGGCGGGGACGTCGCCGTGCTGGGAGCGGGCCTGCATCCGTGGGGGAAGTGGGGCCGCGGCTTCGTCGAGTACGGGCGGGCCGCCGCCCGGGCCGCGCTCGCGGACGCCGGGCTGGAGTGGACCGACGTCCAGTCGGTGGTCGGGGCGGACACGGTGCGCTCCGGCTACCCGGGCTACGTCGCCGGGGCCACCTTCGCGCGGGCGCTCGGCTGGCAGGGCGCGCGGGTGACCAGCGTGTACGCGGCCTGCGCGTCCGGGGCCCAGGCCATCGGGGCGGCCCGGGCGCAGATCCTGGCGGGGCTGGCGGACGTGGTGCTGGTGGTGGGCGCCGACGCCGCGCCGAAGGGGTTCTTCGCCCCGGCCGGGGGCGACCGGCCCGACGACCCGGACTGGCTGCGGTTCCGGATCCTGGGCGCCACGAACCCGGCGTACTTCGCGCTGTACGCCCGCCGCCGCATGGCCCTGTACGGGGACACCGGTGAGGACTTCGCGCAGGTCAAGGTGAAGAACTCGGCGGCCGGGGCGCTCAACCCGAACGCCCGCTACCGCAAGGCGGTGACCGCCGAGGAGGTGGCGGCGTCGGCGGTGGTGGCCGATCCGCTGCGGCTGCTGGACATCTGCGCCACCTCCGACGGGGGTGCGGCGCTGGTCCTGAGCAGCATGGAGTTCGCGCGGGCGCACGGGGCGGCGGACCCGGTACGGATCCGGGCGGTGTCGACGGTGACCCCCACGTATCCGCGTACCGTGCTGGACCTGCCGGACATCGCGACCGACTCGACGGCGGCGGCCCTGCCCGCGGCCGGCTCCTTCCGGTCCTCGATCGCCCGGGCCGCGTACGAGGAGGCGGGGCTGGGGCCGGGGGACCTGTCGCTGGCCGAGGTGTACGACCTGTCGACGGCCCTGGAACTGGAGTGGTACGAGGACATCGGGCTCTGCGGTGAGGGCGAGGGGGCCAAACTCCTGCGGGAGGGGGCCACCGCGCTCGGCGGGCGGGTGCCGGTCAACGCGAGCGGCGGGCTCGCCTCCTTCGGGGAGGCGGTGCCGGCGCAGGCCATCGCCCAGGTGTGCGAGCTGACGTGGCAGCTGCGGGGTACGGCCGGGGCGCGGCAGGTGCCGGGGGCCCGGGCCGGGATCACCGCGAACCAGGGGCTGTTCGGCCACGGCTCGGCCGTCGTGGCGGTGCGCTGAGGGCGCGGCGCGGGCCGTGAACTGGGGGTGTTGTCGGGACGCTTGACGGTCCCGGGCGGCGGGTTCACACTCGCTGCACGGTCCCGCGCCGCGACCGGGACCCCCTGACCCCCCATGAGAGCTGCGGCCCGTACCCCAGTCGGCGGGGGTACGGGCCGCCTCCATGCCGGGCGGCCGTTCAGGCTCCGGCGCTCAGGCTCCGGCGGCGGGCCCGGGCCAGCGACATGGCGTGTTCCACCACCCCGACCAGCACGTCCTTGACCGATTCCCGGTCGCGCGCGTCGCAGAGCAGGACGGGCACCTCCGGGTCGAGGTCGAGGGCCTCGCGGACGGTGACCACCGGGTGGCGGTCGGCGCCGTCGAAGCAGTTGACCGCGACGACGAAGGGGATGCCCCGCCGCTCGAAGTAGTCGATCGCGGCGAAGCAGTCGGCGAGGCGGCGGGTGTCCGCCAGCACCACCGCGCCGAGGGAGCCCTGCGCCAGCTCGTCCCACAGGAACCAGAAGCGGTCCTGGCCGGGCGTGCCGAACAGGTAGAGCACCAGGTCCTCGCGCAGGGTGATGCGGCCGAAGTCCATGGCCACGGTCGTGGTGCTCTTCCCCTCCACTCCCCCGGTGTCGTCGATGGCCGTTCCCGGTTCGGAGAGCCGTTCCTCCGTACGCAGCGGGCGGATCTCGCTCACCGCACTGACCAGGGTGGTCTTGCCCACCCCGAAACCGCCCGCGACCAGGATCTTCAGGGTCAGCGGCTCGACCGGCGACACGGCATGCATCGCGCCGGTGCGGCTAGAGCGCCCGAAGGCCATCGATCACCTCACGCAGAATGGATTCATCGGGCAGTTCGGCCGGGGGCACCGGCCTGGTCACGTGGACCAGTTCGTCGTCGACGAGGTCGCCGATCAGGACCCGGACGACGCCGATGGCGAGGTCCAGGTCGGCGGCGAGTTCCGCGACCGACTGGGGGCGTTCCCGGCACAGCCCGAGGATGTGGGCGTGCTCCGGGGACAGGGTCAGGTCCCAGACCGGATCGTCGGCCGCCGGTTCGGCGACGACGAGCGCGATCAGGTCCAGCCGGTGCTGGCCGGCGTGGCTGGTCCGGCCACGGGTCATGGCGTAGGGGCGTACGACGGGTCCCGCGTCGTCGTCGAACCAGTGCGGGTGCCCGCCCGCGGGCGGGATCCCCGCGACGCCCGCGGCGCCTGGGGTGCCTGGAACGCCTGGGGTGCCTGGGGTGTCGGCGGGATGGTCCTGGCCTGGGTCGCTCATGCCGTCCGACTCACCCTCCGGCTGGCAGCCCGGTGCGCGGGGCGGTCGCCAGGTGGTCGCCGACGCGCTTGACCATCAGCGTCATCTCGTACGCGACCTGGCCGACGTCGGAGTCGGAGTCGGACAGGACGGCCAGGCAGCTGCCGTCGCCGGCCGCCATGACGAACAGGAAGGCCTCGTCCAGCTCCACCACCGTCTGGCGGACCCGGCCCGATTCGAAGTGCCGGCCCACGCCCTTGGCCAGGCTGTGGAAGCCGGAGGCCACGGCCGCCAGGTGCTCGCTGTCCTCGCGGGTGAGGTCCTTGGAGCTGCCGGTGGGCAGGCCGTCGCCGGAGAGGACCACCGCCTTGCGGATGCTGCCGACCTTGTCGACGAGCTCGTCGAGGAGCCAGTTGAGCGGGCCGGAGCCGCGGCCCCTGGTGTCGTTTCCGGTCTGCGGTGCGGTCATCGACCGTCCCCTTCGTTCTCGTGCGCGGGACCGGTGGCGGCGGAGGTGCCTGCCTCGGTCTCGGACTGCTGCTGTGCGTGCTGTTCGCGGCCCGCGGTCCAGCCCCGCTGGAGCGCGGACATGCGCGTGCGTACGTCCTCCGCGTCGCGGTCGGTCACCGGCGGCGCGGGGGTCTGCGCCTCGGCGGGGGCCGGGGCGTTCTTCAGCTGGGGTGCCAGGTTGGCCTGGCGGACCCGCCGGGGCAGCCCGCCGGGTGCGGCGGTGGGCGCCGCCGAGGGGGTACGGGGCTCCGCGCTCTCCCCGGGGACCGTCCGCGGCTCGGCGCCGGGGGCGGGCCGGGGCTCCACGCGGCGGCCGTGCTCCGCGACCAGGGTCGGGGTGGGGCGCCGGCGGGGCAGCGGGACGGCTCCCCCGGTGCGGGGGCCGTCCGGGCGGACCGGGTCCTGGCGGGGGAGCTCGACGCGGACCGGGCCGGTGGGCGTCAGCGGCTCCCGGCCGCGCTCGCGCTCGGCGGCACGGGTCCGCGTACGGCCGCCGTCGGACTCCGCGGCGGTGTCGCGGCCCCGCTCCCGGTCGCGGTGGCGGTCCGCGCTCCGGTCGCCCTTCCAGGCGCCGCGCTCGGGGTGCCGGTCGCTGTGGGGGCGGTCCGCGGCGCGCAGCCCCAGCAGGGCTGTGCGCGGGGTGCCGCCGGGCGGGGTCTCGTCGTCGAGGGTGGCCATGGGCGGGCGGCCGCCGACGCCGGTGAGGCCGGGGATGCCGGGGATGCCGGCGGCGGCCTCGTCGAGGGCGCCGGGGTCTTCGAGGCCGTCCAGCCCGTCCAGGTCCAGCGACCCGGCCGGGGCCTCCAGCTCCACCGGGCCGTTGAGCACGCCCGCGGGCAGCGGGCGGGCCGTCGCCGCACGGTCGACGGCGGCGGGCAGCGGACGCTCGGCGGACTTCACGGCGGAGGCGGACTTGACGCCCTTGGCGCCCTGGCCGCCGATGAGGCCCGGCGCGCCCTTGATGCCGCCGAGGCGGATGCCGGTGCCGTTGGTGTCGGGGGCCTCGGTGAGGAGCTCCACGGGGAGGAAGACCACCGCGGTGGTGCCTCCGTAGGGGCTGGGCTGCAGGACGACCCTGACGCTGTGGCGGCGCGCGAGGCGGCTGACCACGAAGAGGCCGAGGCGGTCGGTGTCGGAGAGCTCGAACTCGGGGGTCTCGGCGAGCCGCAGGTTCGCGTCGAGGAGCGCCTCGGGGGTCATGCCGAGGCCGCGGTCGTGGATCTCCAGGGTGAAGCCGTTCGCGACGCGTTCGCCGTGGACCTGGACCGCGGTGTGCGGGGGCGAGAACACCGTGGCGTTCTCCAGGAGTTCGGCGATGAGGTGGGTGACGTCGGCGACGGCCGGGCCCTCGATGCCCAGCCGCGGCAGGCGGCGCACCTCGATGCGCTCGTAGTCCTCGACCTCGGCGACGGCGGCCCGTACGACGTCCATCAGCTGGACGGGCTTGCGCCACTGGCGGGAGGGCGCGGCGCCGGAGAGGATCACCAGGCCTTCGGCGTGGCGGCGCATGCGGGTGGTCATGTGGTCGAGGCGGAACAGGTCGGCGAGTTCCTCGGTGTCCTCGGTGCGCCGTTCCATGGTGTCGAGGAGCGTCAACTGGCGGTGCAGGAGCACCTGGTTGCGGCGGGCGAGGTTGACGAACACCTCGGAGACGCCGCGGCGCAGCTCGGCCTGCTTGACGGCGGCCTCGACGGCGGCGCGCTGGAGGCTGTTGAGGGCCAGGGCGACCTGGCCGACCTCGTCCTTCTCGAATTCCAGGCGGGGGGCCTCGGTCTCCACGTCGACGGTCTCGCCCGCGGCGAGGCGGCGCATCACACTGGGCAGCCGGACGCCGGAGGCCTCGTGGGCGTCCTTGCGGAGGCGGGAGAGGTCGCGGATGAGGTCGCGGCCGATGCGCACGGACAGGACGAGGGAGACGGCGAGGGCGATGAAGCCGAGGATGCCGGCGACGGCGGCCTGGACGAGGACGTCCATCGCGACCGGCTTGACGCGCTTTTGGTAGCGGTCGCCGGCGGCCGTGCCCATGGTGGCGAGGTCGCCGAGGACCTTGCCGGCGGACTCGTCCCACTGGGCGGCGGTGACGCTGCGCGGGTTCTTGCCGGCGCCGGCGGCGATGAATCGTTCCTCCGCGTCGCGGAGCGCCTTGCTCTCCGGGCCCTTCCAGTACTGCTCGAAGAGGTCGCGGTCGTCGGCCGGGAGGATCGCCAGGTTGAACTCGTACAGCAGACCGCGATTGGCGACGAGGTCGGAGACGTGCCGGACGTCGGGGGCGCTGACGTTGCGGGCCGCGAGCCCGGACGCGATGACCGCGTCCTCGCGCGAGAGGGTCTCGCGGGCGCGGGTGATGCCGACGAGGGCGCGGCCCTGCTTGTCCATCTCCACGTTCTCCAGGGCGTGGAGGTTCATCAGGAACTCGTAGCAGGGGTCGACGAGCCGGCCGTAGAGCTCCAGGGCCTGGCCCGGGTCGAGGGAGCCCGAGTCGACGGAGTTGCGCAGCGCGGCGATGCCGTGGAAGGCGTCGAGGATGGAGTTCAGGCGGCCCCGGGCCTGGGGGGTGAGCTCGTCGCCGACCTCGGGGTCCCTGGCGTTCGCGCTGATGTCGCGGACCACCTGGTCGGTGGCGGCACGGCTCTTGGTGAGTTCGGCGGTCGCGGCGGCGGCGCGGGGGTCGCCGATGACGACCAGGGTCTGGCGGCGTTCCTTCTGGATGACGCGGACGACGTCCTCGATCGGGTAGCCGACCTTGTCGATGACGTACGCGACGTCGAGGAGCTGCATCGCCTCCCGGCCGGTGATGACCGTGGAGAAGCCCCAGAGGGCGGTCAGGGAGACGAGCGGCACCAAGAGCAACGCCACGATCTTCCGGCGGATGGACTTCCCGCGAAAGCGCATGGCCTCCCCAGCCTCCCCCAGCTCAACCCCCGTGCCGGAGGTCGGTGTTCCGTCATTTAAACGGCGTGAGCCTACTACTGCCGCGGAGCGGCTTCGAAGGCGTGTCCGGACTTTTTCGGCCCGGACCCCTGACGAAGATCACGAGTTGTCCGATAGGTCCGGCCAAGTCCGGCCCGATATGTGGCAGATGACACTCCGTGGGGTGTGAGTACCCGCATCCGGATGGATGGCTGGAATTCTTCCTTCCGCGATCTTCGGAGTCTCCGCGATACGGGAATCTCCCGGCCGCCCCGCGCGTCTGACTGGACGAGGGCACACGGGCGGGCATGGCGGGCCGCGCGGCGGGAAGTGAGCGGACCATGAGGATGTACGAAGAGGGCGGCGTGGCGGGACGGGGTCTGTGGGTGGTGGAACCGGCCCGCCGGCCCCGCATGCCGGACCCGGTACGGGCCTCGGCGGTCCGGGCGCTGCTGATCGTGGCGGTGACCCTGACCGAGGCAACGATCACCTTCTTCCTCGCGGTGACCGGCTCCTGGCTGGCCGTCCCGATGGTGTTCATGGGCATAGCCGGGACGGTGGTGGCCACCTGGGCGGTGCTGGACGTGCTGATCACCCGGCAGATGTGGAACCAGCGGTACGGAGTGGTGTCCGAGCCCAGCAGCGCCGCCGCCCCGCGCCCGCGTCCGCGCTGAGGCGGGGCGGGGGCGGGGCGGGGGCGGGGCGGGCGTCGGGGCGGGCGTCGGGAGCAGGGACTTGGGCCGGGCGCGGCGTCAGGAACGGCGGAACATGCGGGTCGCCGTGATCTCGCCGTGGATCGTCTCCTCCTCCGGGGACTGCTGGGGCAGCCCCGGGCGCAGGTGTTCCTCGACGCTGATGTACTTCAGCCCCGCCCGCAGGTCGGCGTCGTTGCGCAGCCGGATGACCAGCGGGAACTCGGCGAGGGCCGTGGTGTCGAACAGGCCCGTCGTGTACAGCAGCTGGACGCCGAGCGCGTCCGAGACGGCCCGCTGGAGCTCCAGCAGGTACGTGGCGTTCGCGCGCCCGATCGGGTTGTCCAGGAACAGCGTGCCCGCGTGGCGGTGCTTGTCGCGCCCGCGGTCGTTGCTGCGCAGGGCCGCCATGGTGCAGTACAGCGCGATGGCCGCGGTGAGCAGCTGCCCGCCGGAGAAGACGTCGCCCATCTGCCCGACCGGCACCCGCTCGGCGCGCAGCACGGCGTCCGGCTTGAGGATCTCGACGGAGATGCCCTTGGGTTCGAGGGCCGCCTGGACGCCCCGCAGCAGGAGGGACATGCCGTCGCGGCGGCCCTCGCCGAAGGAGGCGGTGCTGTTCTTCTTCACGGCCGCGCGGGTGGCCTCGTCGATGACCTCGCCGAGCCGCTCGGTCAGCGTGGCCTGGTCGGGCTCCTCGAAGCGGATCCGCAGGAACTCCTGCCCGGACCACTCCCCCAGGCCCTCGGGGAGCTGGGAGAGCCGCTGGGCGGAGCGCAGGGTGGCCAGGGCGGACTCCACGAGTCCGCGCAGGCGGTCGACGATGCTGTCGCGGTTGCGCTCCAGCTGCGCGAGCTCGTCGGTGAGGACGCGCAGGCGCGGCGCGAACGCGGTGGCCCAGGCGGCGGCGTGCTCGGGCAGCGCGGAGGCGGGCAGTTCGCGGATCTGCTGGCGCGCGGGGGTGCGTACCTGCTCGTAGCGGGTGGCGTTGGCGTGCCGGACCAGGATGTCGCTCGCCTCCCGTACCGCGGACTCGGCGGCGGAGAGGTCGGCCGCGCAGGCGCGCAGGGAGCGGCGGGCCTCGGTGGCGGACTGCCGGGCCTCCTCCAGGCTGCCCGGGTGGGGCACCGGCTCCTGCTCGTCCTCCGGGTGGGTGTGGTCGCGCAGCAGGTCCCGCAGGAGGGCGGCGGTCTCCTCGAAGCCGCCGGCGCCGTCCTCGGCGGTGCGGTGGGCGCGCAGCAGGTCGGCGTGGGCGGCGCGGGCGGACTCGACGGCGGCGGAGTGCGCGGCGAGCTGGGCGGTGGCGGTGCGCAGCAGGCCCTGGGCCTGCTCGACATCGGCGGGGATCAGCTCCTCGGGGAGCTCGGTGTGCGCCCCGCCGTCGGCCGGGGCGCGGCGTTCGGCTTCGCCGCGCAGCCGGCCGAGCTGCTCGCTCGCCGTGGTCGCCCGGGATTCCAGCATCTGTACGAGGGCTTCGGCGCGGGCGGCCGCGGCCTGCCGGGAGGGACCGTCGGCGCCGTCGGTGCCTTCGAGGAGCTGGGCGGCGCGGGTGCGGACCTTGTTGGTGAGGCGGTCGAGTTCGGCGAGGGCGGCGCTCTCGTCGCTCTCGGCGCGGGCCTGTTCGGCGCGCAGGTCGGCGCCGACGCCGACCTTCTCGTAGAGCCGGGACGCGGCGCGGTAGGCCTCGCGGAGGTCGGGGAGCGGGGCGCGCGGGGCGTCCTCGTCGGGCAGCTGGTCGGGGGCTCCGGCGATCTCGGCGCGTTCGGCGCGCAGGGCGCGGGCGGTGCGGCGGGCGTCGTCGGCGGCGCGCTGGGCGGCGCGGCGGTCCTCGTCGGCGGCGCGGGCCCGGTCGAGGCAGGCCTCGGCGCGGGCCTCGGACTCGGCGGCCTCCTCGGTGAGTTCGCGGACCCGGGCCTGCCAGCCGGAGCGCTCGCGCAGGCGGTGGGCGAGGCCGGCCAGGACGTCGGCGGCGCGGCGGGCGCGCTGGGCGGTGTCCTGGCGTTCGTCGCGGACGCGGGCGGCGTCGGCGGCGGCCTCGTCGGCTTCGGCGCGTACGGTACGGGCCTCCGCGAGCTCGGCGTCGGCCTCCTCGGCGAAGGTACGGGCGGCGGCGGCGTGCTCCGCGAGGTCGGCGAGGCGGCCGGGCGGGCAGCCGGTGCGCCAGGACGCCAGCCGGGCGGCGAGTTCGCGGTCGCCGGAGAGCCGGGCGGCGAGGTCGCGGATCTCGGTGTCACGGGCGGTCGCGCGGGTGCGCAGGGCCTGGCGTTCCTCGTCGGCGGCGCCCTCGTCGTGCATGGCCGGGTTCGGCGAGACGATGAAGATGCCGGCCGCGGCGGTGTCCGGGTCGGCTGCGGGCACCGGCGCCAGCAGCGCGGCGGCGGTGCCGACGGCGACGGTGGAGCGGGGCAGCAGCGCGGCGGCGGAGAGGACCTCGCGGGCGCGGGCGTGCGTGTCGGGGTCGGTGATGACGACGCCGTCGACGAGTTCGGGCCGGGCGGCGAGGACGGCGGCGTGGTCGGCGGGGTCCACGGACTGGGCGAGGTAGCGCCAGCCGGGCAGGGCCGGGATGCCGTGCTCGCCGAGGTACTCGACGGTGGCGAGGACGTCGGGGCCCGGCGGCAGCAGGCCGCCGTCGCCGAGCGCGCCGAGGATGCGGGCGTCGTCGGCGGCGGCGGTGCGCAGCTCGAACAGCTGGCGTTCGGCCGAGCCGACGGTGTCGGCCAGCATCCGGAGCAGCTCGTCGGAGCCCCGGTCGAGGTCGGTGACGGTCAGCGCTCCGGCGGTGGTGGTGCCGGCCGCGCCCGCGCGGGCGGCGGAGCCCTGTGGGGCCGGGGAGGCACCTGCGGAGCCGGGTGTGCCGCTGCCGCCGTCGGCGGCGGAAGACCACGGGCCCGGGCCGGAGGCGTCTGCCGTGCGCGGGCCCGGGACCGTGGCGTCCGGGGCCTGCGGGAGGCCCAGGAGGGCGGCCAGGCGGGGGGAGGCGGCGAGGGAGGCGGCGGCGCGGGACTCGGCGTCGTGGGCGGCTTCGGCGGCGTCGGCGGCATCGGCGGCGCGGGCGGCGGTGAGCTCGGCCCGGGACTCGGCGGCGGCGGCTTCGCGGGCTGTGTCAGCGGCGGCGCGGGCGGCCTCGCGGGCCTCGTCCCAGGCGGCGACGGCGGCCTTCTCGGCGTCGCTGGCGGCCAGCGCGGCGCGGGCCGGGTCGGCGTCGGGCGCGGTGTCGTCGAGCCAGCCCGCCTTGACGGCCTCGGCGGTCTCCTGCTCGACCTCGGCGAGGCGGGCCCGCAGGTGTTCGGCCTCGCTGCGGGCGCGCTGGGCGGCGGTCGCGGCGGAGGTGGCGTCGCGGTGGGCGCTCTCACCGATGTCCTGGAGGCCGGAGGAACGCTCCTCCTCCTCGTTGGCGAGGCGTTCGCCGTGCTCGGCGGCGGTGTGCAGGGCCCGTACCAGCTCGGCGGCGGCCGTGGCGCGCGCGGCGAGCGCCGGGGCGGCGTCCCGTTCGGCCTCCAGGATCGCGGCGGCGACCCGGGCGGAGCGGTCGGCGGCCGCCCGGTGGCGCAGCACGATTTCGGCGGCCTGCCAGGCGGAGTGCAGGGTGCGGGCTTCGAGGAGTTCGCGGCGCTGCGCGGCGGCGGCCTTGTCGGCGACGGTCAGGGCCAGCGAGGCGTGCCGGTAGGCGAGTTCGGCGGAGACGGCGGCGCTGCGGGTGCGCTGGGTCTCGGCGGCGGTGACCTCGTGGGCGGCGCCGGTGACCCGCTGGGCGAGGTCGGCGGCGCGGCCGCGTTCCTCGGCGGCCCGGGCGGACAGCCGCCGGGCGAGGGTGCGCGTACGCCGTTCGGCGCCCGCGTGGACGTCGCGCAGCCGGGAGCGGGCCGCGGCGGCTTCGACGATGCGGGTGAGGAGGTCCACCGAACCGGCGGTGAAATCGCGTTCGGCCATCAGCTCGGCGCGGCGGCCGAGCTTGTTGCCGAAGCCGTGGACGAGGTCGGCGAGGCCGTCGGTGTCGCGGGTGTCGGTGACGGCGCGCAGCAGCAGGTCGGTGAAGTCGGAGTCCTTCTTGACCGCGAAGAGGCCTGCGGCCTCGCCCTCGTCGGCGTTCATCTCGCGCTGGTAGCGGAAGAGTTCCGGGTCGAGGCCGAGTTCGGTGAGGTGCTCGTTCCAGCGGTCGTGGATCTCCTCGAAGTACACCTCGAGGTGCGGGTACGCCTTGCCGGCCTCGGTGAGGGCGTCGCGGAAGCCCTTCATGGTGCGGCGGCGGCCCTGGGCGCCGGAGGCGCCCTCGACGGGCGGGCGCACGGCGGTGGCCTCGGCGACGGGGAGGTTGTCCAGGCTCAGGCCCGGGCCGGGGCGGAAGGAGTACCAGGCCTCGGCGAACTTGCGGGGGTCGTTGGAGACCTGGCGGCCGCGCCATTCGCTGACCTTGCCGACGACGACGCACTCGCCGGTCTGGGTGTGCTGCCACTCCAGGGCGACGTGGCCGCAGTCGTCGGCGAGCAGGAACTTGCGCAGCACGCCGGAGCTGGCGCCGCCGAGGGTGTTGCGGTGGCCGGGCAGCATCACCGAGAAGATCAGCTTGAGGAGGACGGACTTGCCGCCGCCGTTCTCCAGGAACAGCACGCCCGCGGGCGCGGGGCGCCGGGGCGGGCCGGTGGGCTCGTCCTCGAAGAACTCCGCCTGCGTGGGCGCCGGGTGGGGCACCGGTTCGCCGACTCCGCGCAGGTCGAGCACGGTGTCGGCGTAGCGTGCGCCGGCGGGCCCGATGGAGTAGAGGCGGATCCGGGACAGCTCGTACATGGCGGCGGACTCTCGTGGTCTTTCGTAGGTCGTACGGGGACGGGTGGCTCAGGCGTGGAAGGGCAGCCCGGCGTCGGCGGCCAGCTCCAGGTCGTCGCCCTCGGGCGGCGGCAGGAGGGTGGCGGAGCCGTCGCTGACGGGGACCACGCCCAGTTCCAGGAGTTCGGCCATGGCCGCGCTGCCCGCCATGTCGCGGACCTGGAGCTGGTAGCGCGGGGTGGTGCGGTAGGTGCCGCCGGAGTCGTCGCCGGTGCGCTGGAGGAAGCCGGACTCGGTGAGGAACGCGGCGGCCTTGCCGACGATGCCGGTGGTGGAGCCGGCCAGGCGGCGGGCGTCCTTGGTGGCGCCGGTCGCGCTGCGGCGGGCGTAGACCCGCCAGGCGGCCTCCAGGCCGGGGGCGTCGGAGGCGGGGTCGGTGTTCTCGCCGAGCTCCTCGGCGCGCTCCTCCAGGCGGCGGCAGGTCTGGCGGACGAAGGCGTCGACCCCGTTGACGGTGATGCGGCCGATGTACCCGTCGTCGGCGAGGTCCTCGGGGCGCGGGAAGGCGAGGGCGGCGACGGCGAGGTGGGCCAGGCCGTGCAGGAACCGGTCGCCGCCGTCGGCGGCGGTGCGGCGGGCGTAGTCGCCCATGCGGACGGCGAAGACGGAGTCCTCGCCGGCGGCGACGGCCATCCCGGCGCGGGGGGACACCTCCAGCACGACGAGGCCGAGGCCGGTGGCGACGGCGTCGGCGAGCCGCCCGAAGGCCGGGTCCTCGCGGTAGCGGCGCAGCAGCCCGGCGTACTCCGCGTCACGGGCGGGCAGCAGCTTGGGCTGGAGCCCGAAGGCGACGAGCCGGGCCGCGTCGGCGGCGTCCGCCGGGGTGACGGCCGCTGCGGGGGCGGGCGCGACGGGAGCCGACGGCGCGTCGGTCTCGCTCCACGCGGGGTGCTCGGCGTGGTGGTCGCTCACGGGTACGTCTCCTCGGCGGTGCGGTGGTGGTTCGGTGCGGTGGGTCGGGCCCGGGGAAGGGCCCGTCGGGCGGCCGGGGCCTGGGCCGGGGGTGTCATGCCGCCTCCGCGCGGTCGGCCGCCATGCCCGCGGCGTCCAGGAGGGCGGTGCCGACGATGAGGTCGGCGCCGCCGAACTCGGGGTCGTCGAGCTGCGTGCCGTCGTCGACCGCGAAGAGGAGCCGCTCCTCGCCCTGCCGGTAGGCCGTGCCGACGGCCGGGCTCGCCGCGTGCACGGCCAGCAGCGCCACCAGGTACGGCAGGTCCGGGTCGCTGCGCCGGGCCTCGGCCAGCAGCCCGGACAGCCGGCGCGGGGCGTCGTGCGGCAGGTCCAGGAGCCGCGTCGCGGCCGCGAGCTGCTCCTCGCTGAAGCGGCTGTCGTCGGGGGTCGCGATCAGGTCGGGCTCCGGCATCTCCGCGCCGAGGTGCTCCCGCTCCACCGGCGGGGTCAGCAGGATCTCCACCAGGTCCCCGACCCGCACCGAGACGGGGGTGCGCAGGCCGGTGCCCGCCGCGAAGAAGGCGTCGGTGACCCGGACGGCGCGTTCCAGCGGCAGCGGCAGCAGGGGCGCGACGAGCTGCCCGTAGAGGTCGATGCCGGAGCGCGGGGCGGGTGCGGCGAAGGCCTGGCGGTCCTGTTCGGCGCGGAAGAGCGGGCCGGCGTCCAGCAGCCGGGACTGGAGCTGGGTGTGGCGGCGGATGCAGTCCTTGACGATGTCGACGAGCTCGGCGGCGCGCCGCTTGTTGTCGGGGTCCTCGGCCTCGTCACGGGCCTTGCGGATGTTGGTGAGGATCGCGTTCTCGTGCCGGTAGCGGTCGGCGACGTGGTCGAGGGCCTCGGCGATCATGTCCGGGACGGCCTGCAGCCAGTCCACCGCGCGGACGTTGCGCCGCGTCGCGTCGAGGGTGCGGCGCAGCGTCTCCGCGTACTGGACGGTGCGGTACCGGGCCTGCTCGGCGGCGAGCTGCGCGTCCGCGAGCCGGCCGCGGCTGATCAGCACCTCCAGCTTGACCTCGGCGGCGATCTGCGCGCTGGTGACGTCGGTGTCGAGGGCGCCGACGAGGACGTTGACGGCCTCGTCGGTGGTGCGCAGGTACACGGCGCCGCCGTAGCCCGGGACCTCTTCGATCAGCTTGAAGTCGTAGTCGCGGCGGACGTACACGCCGTCGGGTCCGAAGGTGCCGTAGATCGCGCGGAAGCCGCGGTCGACGCTGCCCACGTTGACGAGGTTCTCCAGCACCCAGCGCGCGACGCGCTCGTGCTCGGCCGCCGGGCGCTGCGGGGCCTGGGCGGCGACGCGCGGCAGCAGGCGGGCCACTATCTGCTCGTGGTCGGCGCCGGTGTCGAAGTCCATGTTGAGCGTGACCAGGTCGATCGCGGACAGCGCGACCTCCGCCATCGCGTAGACCCCGTACTCGCCGGCCAGATTGGCCTTGCGTACGTCGAGGTCGTGCAGCGGGGCGGTACAGGCGAGGGCGCGCAGCCGCCGGGCGAGGCCCTCGTCGGCGGCCGGGCCCGGCGCCGGGGACGGAAGGGTCTTCGCCGGGGCAGGGAGAGTCACGACGGAAAGACTAGGCGGTGATACGGACAACGACCCAAACGGCATGGTTCGGCCGGATCGTCCCCGCCGTCGTGGAAGGCGCGGGGCGTGCTGTTCTACGCTCGCCGCATGGCTTCCATGATCACACCCTCCGCGGCCGCGATCGACCTCAACGCCGACCTGGGCGAGGGCTTCGGACGCTGGACGCTGACCGATGACGAGGCGCTGCTGTCGGTGGTGACGAGCGCCAACGTGGCGTGCGGCTTCCACGCGGGCGATCCGTCGATCATGCGCCGGGTCTGCGAGCTGGCCGCCGCGCGCGGCGTACGGATCGGCGCGCAGGTCTCGTACCGCGATCTGGCGGGCTTCGGCCGGCGGTCGATGGACGTGCCGCCCGGGGAGCTGGCGGACGAGATCGCCTACCAGATCGGTGCGCTGGAGGTGTTCGCGCGCGCCGCCGGGTCCCGGGTGTCCTACGTGAAACCGCACGGCGCCCTCTACAACCGCACGGTCCACGACGCGGCCCAGGCGGGCGCGGTCGTGGCCGGCGTCCGCCTCGCCGCCGGGACCGCCGGACTGCCGGTGCTGGGCCTGCCCGGGTCGCTGCTGCTCGCGGCGGCCGCGGAGGCCGGGCTGGAGGCCGTACCGGAGGCCTTCGCCGACCGGGCCTACACGGCGCACGGGACGCTGGTCCCGCGCGGGGAGCCGGGGGCGGTGGTCCACGACCCGGACGCGGTGGTCGCCCGGGCGGTGGGCATGGCCGCCGAGGGAGCGGTGCACGCCGTCGACGGCAGCCGCATCGCGGTCGCGGCCCGCTCGCTGTGCCTGCACGGGGACACCCCGGGCGCGGCGGAGCTGGCCCGCCGGGTCCGCGAGGCGCTGGCCGGGGCCGGGGTGCGGGTGGAGGCCTTCGCGTGAGGACGCTGGTGGTGGGGGACGAGGCGCTGCTGGTCGAGGTGGACTCGGCGGGCGAGGTGGCGGCGCTCCACGCCGAACTGCTGCGCCGCCGGGATGCGGGCGAGCTGGGCGGCGTACGGGAGGTCGTGCCGGCGGCGCGGACCGTGCTGCTGGACGGCGTACGGGGGCCGCGGGCGCTGGCGGCGCGGATCGCGGGCTGGGAGGTGCCGCCGCTCGCGGAGACCGAGGGGCCGCTGGTCACCGTCCCGGTGCGGTACGACGGGCCGGACCTCGCAGAGGTGGCCGGGGCCTGGGGGGTCGCGGAGGAGGAGGTTCCGGGGCTGGTCGGGGGCATCGTCTTCCGGGTGGCGTTCTGCGGGTTCGCGCCCGGCTTCGGCTACCTGACCGGACTCCCCGAGCGCCTCCGCCTGCCCCGCCGCGCCACGCCCCGTACGGCGGTCCCGGCGGGCTCGCTGGCGCTGGCCGGGGAGTACGCGGGGGTCTACCCGCGCTCCTCCCCCGGCGGCTGGCAGCTGATCGGGTCCACCGACGCCGTGCTGTGGGACCCGGCGCGGGAACCGGCGGCGCTGTTCGCGCCCGGGGTACGGGTGCGGTTCACGGAGGCGGGGGCATGAGCGGGCTGGAGGTGCTGCGGGCGGGTGCGCTGACCACCGTCCAGGACCTGGGCCGCCCCGGGTACGCGCACCTGGGCGTCCCCCGCTCGGGCGCCCTGGACACCGCCGCGCACACCCTGGCCAACCGGCTGCTGGGCAACCCGGCCGGTGCCGCCACCCTGGAGACCACCTTCGACGGGGTCACGCTGCGGGCCATGACCCCGGTCACGGTGGCCGTGACCGGGGCTCCCTGCGCGGTACGGGTCTGCGGGCGCCCGGCGGCCTGGGGTGCGCCGGTCCGGCTGCGGGCGGGGGCGGAGCTGGACGTGGGCCGGGCGGAGTCCGGGCTGCGCTGCTATGTCGCGGTGCGGGGCGGGTTCGCCGTCCCGCCGGTCCTGGGCAGTCGCGCGACGGACCTGCTCTCGGGCCTGGGCCCGCCGCCGCTGCGGGCGGGCACGGTGCTGCCGGTGGGCACCCCGGGCCCGGATCCGGTGCGCGGGGCGGACACGGCGGGGCTGCCGGGGGCGCCGGGGGTTTCGGGGGAGCTTGGGGCGCCGGGCGAGCTGGTGTTGCCGCTGCGGCTGGGGCCACGGGCCGACTGGTTCACGGGGGCTTCGCTGGCCCGGCTGCTGTCCTCGCGGTACCGGGTGGCGGCGGCGTCCAACCGCATCGGCCTGCGCACGGAGTCGGGCCCGCCGCTCGCCCGCGCCCGGGAGGGGGAACTGCCGAGCGAGGGCATGGTGCTGGGCGCGGTGCAGGTCCCCCCGGACGGCCTGCCGGTGGTGTTCCTGGCCGACCACCCGGTGACCGGCGGCTACCCGGTGGTGGGCGTGGTCCCGCCGGGCCGCCCCCTGGACGCGGCCGCGCAGGCGAGACCGGGGGTGGGGGTGCGGTTCGTGGGGGTGGGGGGGTAGGGGGGTGGGGGTGGGCGGGACACCCCCCGACCCCACCCCACCCACCAAACCCCCTACACCGCCGACTCCGGCGCGATCCGGCTCCGTACCGCCGACTGGACGTCTTCCTCCTCCGCCGGGTCCGCCGCCAGGCGGCGCAGGCGGGGGGCCACGCGGGCGTCGGCCGTCTCGGCGTGGCGGGCCGCCACTTCGCGGGTGGTCTCCTCGCAGTCCCAGAGGCATTCGACGGCGAAGCCGGCCCCGAAGGCGGGGTCCGTGCTGGCCAGGGCGCGGGCGGCGCGGCCGCGCAGGTGGGAGGAGGAGGTTTCGCGGTAGATGTGCCGCAGCACCGGCGCCGCGCAGCCGATGGAGAGCCGGCCCGCGCCGTCGACCAGGGCGAAGAGCCGGATGGAGTCGGGGCCGGAGCCCCGGACGGTGGAGCGGAGGGCTCCGAGGACGAGGGCGGCGTCCCCGGCCCCGCCGCGGGCCGCCAGGAGGGCCGCAGCGGCCGCTCCGAGGGCGTCGGGGCGGTGGACCCACATCCGGGCCCGGTCGAGGGCGGTCGGGCCGCACATGCGCTCGTAGGCGGCCACCGCGGGCTCGTCCCCGGCGGCTTCGATGAGGTCCAGGACGGCCGGGTTCTCCGGTTCGGCGAGGACCAGGTGGTGCAGGGCGGTGGCCCGGGCGGCCTCGCCGTCGGCTCCGGCGGCGGCCGCGAGGATCGCGGAGCGGTCCTCGGGCGCGGCCACGGCGGCGAGGCAGCGGGCGGCGGGCACGTGCAGCGGGGTGCCGCGGCGCAGGCCGTCGGCGGCCCAGTCGAAGACGGCCTGGACGCCCCAGCCGGGCCGGGGGCCGCTGGGGGTCATCTGGCGCTGCCAGCGGTCGAAGGAGCCCTGCTGGCGGGCGGCGCGCAGGCGCTCCCCGTAGCGCGGGGTCTCCTCCCACAGGCACCACGGGCGGGGCTCGTAGGCGTCGCGGACGGCGGCGGCCAGCCGCGCCTCGCCCTCGGCGGTGGCGGGGAACCGGGCGAGGACGGGGTCGGCGAGGGAGCGCAGTCCCTCGTCGTCGTCGCGCAGGGCGAGCTCGTCGAGGGCCCAGGCCCAGTTGGCGCCGGAGGCGGCGTAGCGGCGCAGCAGCATGAGCGCGTCGTCGCGGCCGTACGAGGCGAGGTGGCCCAGCACGGACAGGGCGAGGCCCGTCCGGTGGTCCTCTTCGTCGACGAGGTCGTCGGCGCTGAAGAGGTGGGCTTCGATCTCGCCGAGCGGGCCGTCGAGGTCCAGGTACAGGCGGGCGTAGTACAGGGAGCGGTTCTCGACCTGCCAGTCCTGGCGCGGGTCGCGGAGCACGCACTGGTCGAGGGCCGCGAGGGCCTCCGGCCGGGGCGCCGCCAAGGCGTGCAGCGTGCCGTCGCCGCGGCCCCGCTGGAGGAGCCCGAGCAGGGTGCCGCTTGGCGCTATGACTGGTTCGAACATGGGAATGGCCTCAAATCAAGCTGGGGACGCAACCGGGAATCGGGATTCACAGGGCCGCGTAACAGCATGTGAGGACGTCCGCCGTCATGTTCCGCTCGATGTAGACCATTGCCTTCTCACTCTCGTCGGTGCTTCGCGACCTGGCGGCCGGGGCGGCAGGGTGGGGGTGGACGCCTGTCGTGTCCAGCCCGCTCCTGCCCGTACGTCATGTTCGCGAATCGAATCCGACGCCATGATGACCCAGGCGGTTTGTGCGCCGCGACCACATTTAAGGCCGCCGTGACCAAGCCGTGAGGTCTCGGCAGCGGTCCTGGCCCGGTCCTGGCCCGGCGGGGGCCGGGAAAAAGCGGATTACTTGGCTCCGAAGAGTTCCAGCAGGTCGGCCTTGGCGAACATGCGGGCCGTGTCCACGGCGGAGGGGGTTCCGGCGTTCGGGTCGGCCCCGCCGGCGAGCAGGGCGCGGATGACGGCCTCCTCGCCCTTGAAGACGGCGCCTGCGAGCGGGGTCTGGCCGCGGTCGTTGGCGCGGTCGGCTTCGGCGCCGCGGGCCAGCAGGACGGTGACGGCGTCGGCGTGGCCGTGGTAGGCGGCGAGCATGACGAGGGTGTCGCCGCGGTCGTTGGTGAGGTTCGCGGGGACGCCGGCGTCGAGGTAGGCGGTCAGCGTCTCGGTCTCACCCTGACGGGCGAGGTCGAAGATCTTGGTGGCCAGCTCGATGACGTCCGCGTCGGGAGCGTCGGCCGCGTCGTCCTGGTGCTCGTTCATCGGTGGTGCCGCCTTTCACTCGCTGCTCGTATCGCTCGCCGCTTCGGCAAGAGTTTCCCCAGGCCGGGCGGGCCGTGGGGTGCACGGCACTGCGTCCGTACGGGTGAATCGACAGGGTAGCGCCCGGCGTCGGACATGACGGGCACGGACCGCGGCAAGGATGCCCGTCGACGGCGCCCCCACACCCGGGGCGGCGGACGCGCCAGTCGGGGTGGGCCGGTCAAGTGAAAAACCAGCGAATTCACCCATATGCACCTTTTGTCGCATTGATACTTCCTGTGAGCCTGGAAGAACTGATGGTGACCGTCCCCACCCACCAGGAGAACTTCTCATGGTCCTGTCCATCTCAGGTGTCGTCCTGCTCGGCATCATCTGCTTCCTCTTCTTCAAGAAGGACGGCATGAAGGCGACGCACGCGATCGTCTGCGCGCTCTTCGGCTTCTTCCTCGCCGGCTCCGCCATCGCCCCGAGCATCACGGCGAGTACGGCGAGCCTCGCGAGCCTGCTCGGCGGGATCAAGCTCTAGACCGCCCCGACCGCACCGTCCCCGCTCCACCACAACTCCAGGAGACGACCGTGGCCCGGCGCCCACTCCCCCGAATCCTCACGCGCGGCACCGCGTCGCTCGCCCGGGGCCGCGACTTCGCTCGCACGGCCGCCGACAGTGCCACGGACGTCCTCCATCCGCTCCTCACCATCGGACGCGGCCTGCGCATCCTGGCCGCGGCCGGGCGGCGCACATGGGCCGCGACCCCCAAGGACAAGCGTGGTCCCGCGCTGTTCCTGGGAGCCGCCGTCGTCCTCGCGGTCGCGCTCGTCCCCTACGGTCCCCTCGCCGCCATGATCACCCTCATGGCGGCGGCGGCCTGGCAGGGACGCGACCGCACCCCGGTGAAGACCGGGCCCAGCGATGCGGAGACCGAACGGCTCGGCTCCCTCTACGAAGCCCTCGTGCCGTACTTCTCCATCCCGGAGGACCCGAGTCCGCTCTTCGCCCACGGCGGGGACTGGGACGAGGCCTTCAGCGGCTACGAGTTCGACGAGTCGGGCCGCGTGACCCGGCTGCGCATCCGCTACCCGGCCTACTTCACCGACGGCGAGGCCGCTTCACGGGCCCGGATCGAGACACTGCTGCACGCCAAGTCCGGGCGCGGACGGGAGTACCACTTCGACTGGGACGAGGAGGGCAACCAGCTCGACCTCCGTGTGCTGGCGGCGCTGCCCACCGGTATCGCCGCCCAGCCCTTCGTGACCTCGCCGGGCGAGACCGTGCTCGGCTTCACCGACCCGGCGGCGGTGCAGCGCACCCTGCCCGTGGTCGAGGGCGACGAGCCCCGCGACGTGCCGCCCGTGATCTGGCGGACCGGCCCCCGCTCCACCGAACCGCACCTGCTGGCCGTCGGCCAGCCCGGCAGCGGCACCTCCACCCTGCTGCGCTCGATCGCCCTCCAGGCCCTGCGGCACGGCGGCGACGTCATGATCGTCGAGGGCGGCGGCAGCGGCGAGTACGCCTGCCTGTCCGGCCGCGCGGGCGTCCTCGCCGTCGAGTGCGGTCCGACCGGCGCTCTGGCCACCCTCGAATGGGCCGCCCACGAGACGGAGCGCCGCCTGATCGCCACCCACCGGGCCCGCGAGGCGGGCCTGCCCGCGCCCGAGGACACCCGGCGGCCGCTGTGGATCCTGCTGGACCGGCCCAGCGTGCTCGCGCACCTCGCCGCCGCCGACGGGCGCCCGGACCCCCTGGCCCAGCTCCAGGTCCCGCTGCGGCACGGGCGCGCCGCCCACATCACGGTGGTGGTGGCCGAGCAGTTCGACCACCTGGAGCTGCTGAACGACGCCGTCTGGCAGCACACGCGGGCCCGGGTCGTCCTCGGGCCGGCCGCGCTCCAGCAGATCACCGACGTCCTCGGGCTCCCCCCGCACACCACCCCGCCCGCGCAGCTGCCGCCGGGCCGCGGGTACGCCCGGCTCGGCACCGGGCCCGTGCACCGGCTCCAGGTGCCGGCCACGCCGGACCCGTACGACGACGGCACGCACCCGGGACACCGTCAGGCGGTGATGGAACTGCTCCCCGAGCGGCAGACGCCGGGCGGCGGGGGCGGTGGCGAGGGCCCCGCGACCCTGTCCAAGCCGCTCCAGGTCCAGCCCCCGGCGCAGTCCCAGGGCTCCTCGATCGACGCCTCGGAGATCCCGGAGGTCCCGGCGGAGGCCCCGTAGCCCGTACGGCCCCCGCCGACCCCGCCCCTACGCGACGAACGTGCGCGGGGGCTCCGCCCCGCTGCCGCCCGCTCCGGTGCCGACCAGCCGGGCCGCCGCCGCGAGCCGGGCGGCGGCCTCGTCGGCCACCGGGCCCCCCACGGTGAACGGCAGCCGGACGTACCCCTCGAAGGCGCCGTCCACCCCGAACCGGGGGCCCGAGGGGACGCGGACGCCGACCCGCTCCCCCACCTCCGCCAGCCGCGATCCGGACAGCCCGCCCGCCCGGGCCCACAGGGTGAGCCCGCCGAGCGGCACCGTGAACTCCCACTCCGGCAGCTCCCGGCGCACCGCCTCGACGAGCGCGTCCCGGTTGTCCCGGGCCTGGTCGCGGCGGATCCCGACGGCCTCCTCCCAGCCGCCGGTCCGCATCAGCCAGTTCACCGCGAGCTGCTCCAGCACCGGCGTGCCGAGGTCGGCGTAGGCGCGCGCCGCGACCAGGCTGCGGATCACGTCCGGCGCCGCGCGGACCCAGCCGATCCGCATCCCCGCCCAGAAGGCCTTGCTGGCGGAGCCGACGGTGATCACGGTGGAGCCGGCCGGGTCGAAGGAGCAGACCGCGCGCGGCATCTCCAGGTCCGGGTCCAGCTGGAGCTCGGCCATCGTCTCGTCGGCGATCAGCACGGTGCCGGCGGAGCGGGCGGCCTCGACCATCGCGCGGCGCTGCTCGTCGGAGGCGAGGGCCCCGGTGGGGTTGTGGAAGTCGGCGACGACGTACGCGAGGCGGGGGGCGGAGTCCCTCAGCACCTGCCGCCAGACGTCCATGTCCCAGCCGGTCAGCCCTTCCGCCATGGCGACCGGTACGAGGCGGACCCCGGCGGCTCGCATCAGCTGGAGGATGTTGGCGTAGGAGGGGGATTCGACGGCGATGCGCTCGCCGCGGCCCGCGAAGAGGCTGCAGATGGCGTCGATGGCGCCCATCGCGCCGGTGGTGACCATGATCTGTTCGGGCATGGTCGGGATGCCGCGGTCGGTGTAGCGGTCGGCGAGCATCCGGCGCAGGGCGGGCAGTCCGGCCGGGTAGTCGCCGTGGGTGTGCGCGTAGGGTGGGAGTTCCTCCAGCGCGCCCTGGACGGCCTTGGTGAGCCAGGGCTCGGGGGCCGGGAGGGCGGCGCAGCCGAGGTCGATCATGGAGCCGAGGGATTCGGGCGGCAGGGGTTCCAGGCCCCGGGCGGGGAGCGGGCTCCCGGCGGGTACGGAGGTCCAGCTGCCGGCGCCCCGGCGGGATTCCAGGAAACCCTCCCCGCGCAGGGCCTCGTACGCGGCGGCGACCGTGGTGCGGCTGAGGGAGAGGGCGACGGCCAGCTCGCGCTCGGCGGGCAGCCGGGCGGCGACGGGGACGCGGCCTTCGAGGACGAGGAGCCGGATGCCGTCGGCCAGGGTGCGGTACGCGGGTGACTTGCGGGGGCCGGCCGCGCCGGGCCGCTCCTGCTGCGAGGTGATCAGACGGGCGAGCTGTGCGGCACCGACCGCTGAGGTCCACTGAGCCATGGCGTCCGGTCCACCTTCGTCGAATTGGCCTCGGCGGGCGGGGACCGGGGCCGGTATTGGATTGGTTCCGCGGGATCCAGAGTGTCATGGTGCGGTCCATTCGGGCCAGAGCGGGGTGCCGGTCCGGGCGGCCGGGTGCGGCCGTTCACCCTCCGTCCACGCGCCCGCCGCCGTCCCGGGGAGCAGAGCGGGCATACTGCGGCCGTGACCCTCGTACGCCTGCGCCACCCCTACCTCGACCACCCCGCTCCGATCCCCTTCGCCCACCGCGGCGGAGCGGCGGACGGGCTGGAGAACACCGCCACCGCCTTCCGCCGGGCGGCCGCCGCCGGCTACCGGTACTTCGAGACCGACGTGCACGCGACGGCCGACGGAAAACTGGTGGCCTTCCACGACGCGACGCTCGACCGGGTGACCGACGGGCAGGGCCGCATCCGCGAGCTGTCCTGGAGCCGGGTGCGCGAGGTGCGGGTGGCCGGGAGCGAGCCGCTGCCGCTGTTCGAGGAGCTGCTGGAGGAGTTCCCCGAGGCCCGCTGGAACGTGGACATCAAGGACGAGTCGGCCCTGCATCCGCTGGTGAACCTGATCGCCCGGGCGGGTGTCTGGGACCGGGTGTGCGTGGGCTCGTTCTCGGAGCGCCGGGTGGCCCGGGCGCAGAAGATCGCCGGGCCGCGGCTGGCGACCTCTTCCGGGATCGGCGGGGTGGTGGGGCTGCGGCTGCGGTCCTTCGCGATCCCGGCGGCCCTGCGGGTGGGCGCGGTGGCGGCGCAGGTGCCGGAGACCCAGGCGGGCATCCGGGTGGTCGACCGGCGCTTCGTACGGACCGCGCACGAGCGGGGACTCCAGGTGCACGTCTGGACCGTGAACGAACCGGAACGCATGGAGTCTCTGCTGGACCTGGGTGTCGATGGCATCATGACCGACCGGATCGACATCTTGCGCACGGTGCTGGACCGGCGCGGGGCCTGGGCCTGACGAGCCCGCGGGCCGCCGCGCCCGGTGCGGCGCGGTGCGCGTACGGGGACCAGCGAGGGGGCGCTCATGAGTGAGCGGACGGAAATCGAAGCGGAACCGGACGCGGAGGACGGCAGAGCCGCCGCCGCGCGCAAGCGGGAACAGCACGGCTGGTACTTCTACGACTTCGCCTGCTCGGTCTATTCGACGAGCGTCCTCACGGTGTTCCTCGGGCCGTACCTGACCGCGGTGGCCAAGGCCGCGGCGGACGCCGACGGGTACGTCCACCCGCTGGGGATCCCGGTCAGGGCCGGGGCGTACTTCGCGTACTCGGTGTCGGCGTCGGTGATCGTGGCCGTGCTGATCATGCCGCTGGTCGGGGCGATGGCGGACCGGACCGGGCGCAAGAAGCCGCTGCTGGCGGCGGCCGCGTACACGGGGGCGGCGGCGACGGCCGGGATGTTCTTCCTGGACGGCGACCGCTACCTGCTGGGCGGGCTGCTGCTGGTCGTGGCGAACGCGTCGCTCTCGCTGTCGATGGTGCTCTACAACGCCTATCTGCCGCAGATCTCCACGCCCGACGAACGGGACACCGTCTCCTCGCGCGGCTGGGCCTTCGGCTACACCTCGGGCGCCCTGGTGCTGGTGCTGAACCTGATCCTGTTCCAGGGGCACGATTCCTTCGGGCTCTCCGAGGGCGTGGCGGTGCGGATCTGCCTGGCCTCGGCGGGTCTGTGGTGGGGGGCCTTCACCGTCATCCCGCTGCGCCGGCTGCGCGACCGGGCGGTGGTGCGGGAGCCGGGCGCGGCTGCGGCCGTCAGCGGCTGGAAGCAGCTGGTGACGACGCTGAAGGACATGCGGCGCTATCCGCTGACCCTGTCGTTCCTGCTCGCGTACCTGATCTACAACGACGGCGTGCAGACGGTGATCTCGCAGGCGTCGGTGTACGGCTCGGAGGAGCTGGAGCTGGAGCAGTCCACCCTGATCGTGGCGGTGCTGCTGGTGCAGGTGCTGGCGGTGGCGGGCGCGCTGGCGATGGGCCGGCTGGCCCTCTCGTACGGGGCGAAGCGGACGATCCTCGGCTCGCTGGCCGCGTGGGCGCTGACGCTGGCGGCCGGGTACTTCCTGCCGGCCCGGACCCCGATGTGGTTCTTCGCGCTCGCCGCGATGATCGGGCTGGTGCTGGGCGGCAGCCAGGCCCTGTCGCGCTCGCTGTTCTCGCACCTGGTCCCGGCGGGCAAGGAGGCGGAGTACTTCTCGGCGTACGAGATGAGCGACCGCGGGCTGAGCTGGGTCGGGCCGCTGGTCTTCGGGCTGACGTACCAGCTGACGGGCAGCTACCGGGACGCGATCATCTCGTTGGTGGTCTTCTTCGCACTGGGTTTCGTGCTGCTCGCGCGGGTGCCGGTGCGGCGCGCGGTGGAGGCGGCGGGGAATCCTGTTCCCCTACGCGTCTGAGCACGCTCCGGGGCCGGATCCGACCCCGGAAGGACCCGGACTCACGAACGAATTCCGAACGAATTTCGACGTTGAAGCGAAGGGCCGGTAGTGTACGCCTTTGGCCTGCCAGGCGGACCGTTACTGCGCGCATGAGAAGTGTAGACGTTGGGTGACATCTGCTGCCAGATGTGACAAAACGGGCATTGGTGGGTACAACAAGGGGCGGCACGACGGGCGACGCGTGACCCGGAGCGGGAATCTATACCGCCGACCGGACGTTGACCGGATGACGACGACAGCGACACCTGTCCTGTGGGCGACAAGCCCGGGAGGCACGATTCATGAGTGAGCGAGCTCTCCGCGGTACGCGGCTCGTGGTTACCAGCTACGAGACGGACCGCGGCATCGATCTGGCCCCGCGCCAGGCGGTGGAGTACGCATGCCAGAACGGACATCGATTTGAGATGCCGTTCTCGGTTGAGGCAGAAATTCCGCCGGAGTGGGAGTGCAAGGCGTGCGGCGCCATGGCACTCCTGGTGGACGGGGACGGGCCCGAAGAGAAGAAGGGCAAGCCTGCGCGAACGCACTGGGACATGCTCATGGAGCGACGCACCCGCGAGGAGCTGGAGGAGGTGCTGGCCGAGAGGCTGGCCGTCCTGCGTTCCGGCGCCATGAACATTGCCGTGCATCCGCGGGACAGCCGCAAGTCCGCCTAGCCGGGGAC
>NZ_JBHWBP010000046.1:0-36571 GCF_042735575.1 Streptomyces sp. NPDC059564
CAGGGTGGTCTCGCCCCGGCGGAGGCTGTCGTGGGCCGAGCGCAGCGCGTGTGCGCCGGAGGGGACGTGCCGGACCAGCGGGGCGGCGCCCGGGGCGGTCCGCAGGGCGGCACCGACGGCGACGGCCGCCTCGCCGCCCTGCGGGAGTTCCGCGCCCCCGGGTGCGGCCAGGAAGGCGCCGGTACGCGCTTCCGGCAGCGCCGCCAGGACGACGCCGGCGTCCTCCAGCGCCTCCCACCACACCTCCGCCGCGGCGGGCCCGTACGGCAGCGCCCCGGCCCGGCTCCGGTCCAACGGGTCTCCGGTGGAATCCGCGAGGAATTCCGCGTCGAACGCCTGGGGCGCGTCGGTCCCGCCCGGCGGGCGGTGCGCCGATCCGGTCACCACGATCACGTCGTGCGTGTGGGGCCCGGATTCTTCCGGCATCGAAACAGACTCGCGCATCATGTGCTCCATCGACCCGTTGAATTACTGCCAATTTGCTGGTTCCGCAGCACATTTCGGCGTGCGGGCATGCCGGGGAGACCCCCGTGGTGATTCGTTGCGTACCGGCGGAGGTGGCCGCTTTACGAAGCGGTGATGTCCTGCTGGATGACGCGCTCGATATTCCGCTCGGCGAGTGCGGTGATGGTGACGAACGGGTTCACGCCGATGGAGCCGGGAATGAGGGAACCGTCCGTCACGTAAAGGTTCTTGTAACCGGACACCCGGCCGTAGTCGTCGGTGGCCTTGCCCAGGACGCAGCCGCCGAGCGGGTGGTAGCAGAAGTCGTCGGAGAAGGCCTTCACCTGCTTGCCGAAGAGGTCGTACCGGTACATCGTGAAGTTCGCCTTGTTCACGCGGTCGAACAGCGACTTCGCGGCGTTGACGGCGGGCGTGTTCTGGTCGCGGGTCCAGCGCAGGTTCGCCCGGTCGTTCGCCGCGTCGTACACGAAGGTGCCGCGCTCGGGGTTCTTGGTGATGGCCAGGTAGAGGCTGACCCAGGTCTCCAGACCGGCCGGCATGGGGGCGATCTCGGCGAAGACGGGAGCCTCGGGGTTGTCCCAGTCGTCGATACCGAGCGCGGGGATGGACGACTGGCTGGCGCCGGTGGGGTTCCACACGTGGTTGGCACGGGCGGTCATGATGTTGCCGTTCGGGCCCCAGCCCGCGCCGATCTCGGAGCTGAGGTCGGGCAGGGTGCCGGTCTCCCGGGCGCGCAGCAGCAGTTCGGTGGAGCCGAGGCTGCCGGCGCCCAGGAACAGGTGGCGGCAGGAGATCTCCTTGGTGGCGACCAGCTTGCCGTCGGCGTCCTTCTGCTCGACGGTCAGCAGGTAGGTGCCGTCCTTCTGCTGCCGGATGGTCCTGGCCTGGTGGAGGGTCTCGATGGTGACCTTGCCGGTGCCGAGGGCGGCGGCCAGGTAGGTCTTGTCCAGGCTCTGCTTGCCGTGGTTGTTGCCGTAGATGACCTCGGCGGCCAGTGCCGACTTGGGGACCTCGCCGTTGGCTTCGCGCCGCATGTAGTCGAAGTCGTAGACGTTGGGGACGTGGACGGTGCCCAGGCCGGCCTTCTGGGCCTGGTCGCGGGAGACCCGGGCGAACTTGTACCAGTCGGTGCTCTCGAACCAGCCGTTGTCGATGTGGTTGACGCGGAGCATGGAGTTGGCGCGGGGGAAGTAGCGGTCGTACATCTCGGCGGAGTTGACGCGCGGGAGCACCTCTTCGAAGTACGAGCGCTTCGGGGCCACCGCCATGCCGCCGTTGACGAGGGAGCCGCCGCCGACGCCGCGGCCCACGTAGACGGACATCTGGTCGTAGTTGACCCGGTCCAGGACACCGGCGTACGGGTCGATGTCCCGGTTGGCCAGGTCGAGCCAGAGGAAGCTGCCGAGCGGCGCCTCGGTGCGGGTCTTGAACCAGCTGGAGCGCTTGTCGGGCTTGAGCATGCCCGAGAAGACGTTGCCGTCGGGGCCCGGCTGGTTCCACAGCTGGCCCATTTCGAGCATGACGGTGCGGACGCCGGCCTCGCCGAGGCGCAGGGCGGTGACGGCGGCTCCGTAGCCCGTTCCGATGACGACGGCGGGGACGAACGCCGGGCTGCCGGCGCGGTCGGCGGCCAGGGCCCGGGTCGCACCGATGGTGGTGCTGCCCGCCAGGGCGGCGGCGCCGAGCGCCGAGAGTCCGAGCATGCGGCGGCGTGACAGGTGCTGTTCCACTGTGTTGTACCTGGCTTTCGGGAAGGGGTGCGAGCGGTGGCGCGGGGGGGGCGGGTCGCGCGGCGGAGCGCGGGACGACCCGGGCTGGGGTGGGCCTGGGCGGGGACGGCCCGCACGAAGGCGCCTGGACGGGCCTGGACCGGGAGGGCCCTCAGGGGGCCTCGTGCAGGGTGATCGCCGCGCAGGGGCACTGGTCGGCGGCCTCGCGTACGGCGGCGTGCTCGGCGGCGGGCGGACGGGCGTCGAGCAGCAGCACGACGCCTTCGTCGCTCTGGTCGAAGACCTCGGGGGCGAGCAGGGCGCACATGCCGGCGCCGCAGCACAGCTCCCGGCTGACGTCGACCCTCAGGGGGCCGCGGGTCACCAGGCGACGGGCAGCGCGTACACGCCGTAGACCTGCATGTCGTGGCGGAGCCGGATCTCCTCGGGCGGGCAGGCCAGGCGCAGCGCGGGGAAGCGCTCCAGCATGGCGGTGAAGCCGACGCGCAGCTCGATGCGGGCCAGCTGCTGGCCGAGGCACTGGTGGATGCCGTGTCCGAAACCGAGGTGGCCGGCGGCGCGCCGGGTCACGTCGAAGGTCTCGGGGTCGTCGAAGCGGTCGGGGTCGCGGTTGGCCGCGGCGAGGGAGACCATCACGACCTCGCCCTCCTTGATGAGGACGCCGTCGATCTCGACGTCCTCCAGGGCGGCCCGGGTGGGGCCGTGGTGGACGATGCTGAGGTAGCGCAGCGTCTCCTCGACGGCGCCCTCGATCAGCGACGGGTCGGCACGCAGCGCGGCGAGCTGTTCGGGGTGGCGCAGCAGCGCGAAGGTTCCGAGGGCGAGCTGGTTCGCGGTGGTCTCGTGGCCGGCGACCAGCAGCAGGAACGCGATCGAGGTGAGTTCCTCGTCGGTGAGGTCCGGGTCTGCGGCGATCAGGCCGCTGAGGATGTCGTCGGCGGGTTCGGTGCGCTTGAGCCGCACCAGGCCCTGCAGGTACGTGCCCAGCGACAGGAAGGCCGCGGTCACGACCTCGGTGGACTCGCCGAAGCTGCTCCAGACGTGGGTGTCGTGCTGGAAGCTCTCGCGGTCGGCGTAGGGCACGCCGAGCAGTTCGCAGATGACGAGGGACGGGATGGGCAGTGCGAAGTGCTCGAAGAGGTCGGCCTCGGAACCGAGGCGCTCCATGGCGTCGAGGCGTTCCGCGGTGATGCCCTCGATCCATTCGGTGAGCATCCGCATCCGGCGGACGGTGAACTGCCCGACGAGGAGCTTGCGGTAGCGCTGGTGCTCGGGGTCGTCGTGCTGGATGAACATCCCGCGCGGCGCGGCCGGGGCCTCCTCCAGGGTGGCGGCTCGCGGTACGGGCGGGTGCTTGAGTTCCCCGCGGGCGCTGAAGCGGTTGTCGGCGAGGACGGCCCGGGCGGCGGAGTATCCGGTGACGAGCCAGCCGAGGTGCCCGTCGGCGAATTCCATTCGGGTAATCGGATCGGTCTGGCGCAGCGACTGCGTCATCGATGGCGGATTGAAGTATCCGTCTCGGACCGTGGAAAACGTCACCGGTGCGCCTTGGCTCATTTCCGCCCTTTCCTGGCTGGCATGCATTCTGTGACCGAGGCGGCTTTTGTTGGGGCCCTGTCGGAATCCGGCCTCAAGACGGCCTCGGCCACGCGGTTCGATCACCGCCAAAATGAAGGTATGAAGATGCGGTGAAGAGTGTCAACGAAATCAATCCCTGGTGCGCTAACCCTGTGGGCAGGGGGCGGGGGGTACGGTTACCGGCGGTACCGTAGGGGCTTCGGTTCGGTTCGGTGGCCTCCCGCGGCCCGGCACGCTACGGCCGCGCCGGGTGCCGCTACGGGGACGCGTGGCCGGTCTCGTCGGAGAGCAGCCGGGCCATCGCGGCGAGTCCGGAGCGGCCGTCGATGCGCAGTTTGCGGTAGGCGTGGGTGAGGTGTTTCTCGACCGCGCGCGAACTCACCTCCAGCCGCTCGGCGATGGCCTTGTTGGAGGAGCCGCGGGCGGCGAGACCGGCGACCCGGCGTTCCGTACGGGTGAGTGCGCCCACCACGTCCTCGCCCCGCGCGCCGGCGATGCGGTGCAGCGCCCGGCCGGCCCGTTCGGCGATCCAGGGCGCGCCGCAGGCCAGGCCTTCCTCACGCGCCCGGGTCAGCCGGTGCTCGGCCTCGGTCTCCCGTCCCGCGGCGAGCAGACGGCGGCCGAGGAGCAGCGAAGTACGGGCCCGTTCCAGGGCGTTGCCCGTCCCCTCCAGGGTGAGCGCGGACTCCCGCAGCAGCCCGATGCCCCGCGCGCCCTCGGTGAGGGCGCCCTTGCCCCGCTGGGCGCGGCCGATGGCCACCGGGCCGCCCCAGTTCAGGGCGCGCGCGTACTCCTCGTCCATCAGGTCGTGGGCCCGGCCGGGCCGGCCCATCCGGTAGTGCAGCGCGGACGCCCACGAACGCCACGGCAGGACGGCCGGGTTGCGCCAGTGGGCGCGCTCGGCGGTGCGGCCCCAGTCGAGTACGCAGTCCAGGGCGGTCGGCAGGTCGCCCCGCAGTGCCGCGGCCGAGCCGTGGAGGAGCCGGCGCGGGGAGGGCCGGTGGCCCGGGGCGGTCTCCTCCCGGGTCCCGGACAGCAGCCGTTCGCACAGCGCGGCATCGCGGGCCTCCAGGGCGGCCAGCACGACGGCGGCCAGCGTCTGGAGCGTGGCCCAGTCGGTGACGTCCAGGGCGAGCGCCTCGGCGGCGTACGCCCTTGCTTGTGTCAGGTCGCCGCGGGCCAGGGCGAGACGGGTGAGTTCGACGGCGATGAGGGCGCGCGGTACGACGGCGTTCTCCCTGCGGGCCCGGTCGTACGCGGTGTGCAGCCAGGGGCCGATGGTGCCGAGGGAGTCGGCGGCGGCCAGGATGTCGGTCAGCAGCGGCAGCGCCGTGTGCACGTGCCCCGGAGCGGCGGGCTCGTGCTGCAGCAGCCGCTCGGCGAGGGGTACGGCCTCGGCGGCGGTGACCGTCTGGGCCATGGCGGCGCCGTGCAGCAGTACGGTGACCAGCTCGCGTTCGGCGGCGGTGTCCAGGCAGGGGGCGGGGCCCAGGGCCCGCAGCCGGACGCCGCAGGTGGCCGGTTCTTCCGGACCGGCCAGTGCCGCGTGCCGCAGCCGCGCCTCCAGCCGCAGCGCGTAGCGGCGGGCGGTGCCGGTGAGTGTGGCCGCCGCTCCCAGTTCCGCCGCCGTCCTGACCACGGTGTCGAGGGTGGCGGGCGGACAGCCGTCGAGCAGGAACGGCGGGATCCGGCCGGCCACCAGGGCGCGCTGGTCCGTGTCGGGGAAGAGGAGCAGGGCTTGGGCGAAGTGCCGTAGTGCAGCCCGGGGCGCGAAGTCCCGTTCGATCGAGGCCAGTTCCACCAGCAGCTCGGCGCGGTCCGGTCCTTCGGGCGAACTGCCGAGCAGGGCGCGGCGCAGGTAGCGGGCCGCGGTGTCCGGGGCCGAGCGGCGCAGGGCCGCGCCGGCCGCGGCCCGCAGTACGTCGAGCTCCCAGTCCTCGTGGCAGGAGGAGGCGGCGAGCAGCTGGGCCGCGGCCCGCTCCGCCGGGTGGCCGCCCAGGTGCAGCAGCAGGGCCGCGTGCACCCGGATGCTCTCGGCCTCGGCGGGGGTCATCGCCTCTTCGACGGCGTCACCCACCACGGGGTGGACGAACCGGAGTACGGGGCCTTCGGCGAGCAGGCCGAGCCGGCGCAGCACTCGGACGGCTTCGATCCGGCCGGTGTCGTCGAGGCCGGCGAGCCGGCCGAGCAGTTCCTCGTCCGCGCCGTCGCCGAGGACCGCGAGGGCGGCGGCGAACTCCCGTACGGGCATGGGCTGGTCGCGCAGGACGACGGCGAACCGCTCGTGCAGGGCAGCCGGCCGGGCCTCGTGGACGGCCCGGATGCCGGCCGCGGTTCCTTCTCCGGCACCGGGCAGCGCGTCGAGGAGGGCCGTGAGCAGCAAGGGATGGCCGCCGGTCACCTCGTGGCAGGCCCGTGCGCACGCCGGGTCGACGGGACGCCCCGTCACGGCGCCGACCAGGTCCGCGGTGCCCTCGGGGGGCAGCGGGCGCAGCCGCAGGACGCGGGAGGCCTGTTCGGTGAGCTGGTGGAGCTGGGGGCCGTCCTCGCCGGGGTCGCCTTCGCGCAGGGTGACGACCAGGGTGACGCGCAGCTCCGCCACGCGTCCGGCCAGCCGGCCCAGCCAGCGCAGGGAGGGGGCGTCGGCCCACTGGAGGTCGTCGACCAGCATGAGCAGCGGTGTTCGCGCACTGTACTCGGCCACCCGTGCGAGGAGCCCGCCGTCCTGCTCGGATCCCGCCGAGGGACCCGCGCAGTCGCCGGGCAGCGCGATGGCGGTGCCCGGCAGCAGGGGGGTCAGCAATTGGCCGAGCACCCCGAAGCCGAAATCGCGCTCGAACACGGCTCCGCTGGCGGTGACGACGCGTACGCCACGGGGTTCGGCGAGCGCCGGCAGCGTACGCAGCAGCGCGGTCTTGCCCATCCCCATGCCGCCGGTCACGACCACCACCGAGCCGCCGCCCGGGCCGTGGCGGACCGCGTCCATGGCGCCGGCGATCAGGTCGAGTTCCTTCTGCCGGTGCAAGAGGGGCTTCATCGTTCCTCCGTAGGTTCCCGTGGGTTCTTGGACCGTTGGGCTCGTCACGGGCACTCCCCCGGTGCCCGCCCCAGCGCCGCCGCCAGCTGGGGCCGTCCCTGAATGCCGAGCTTCCGGTAGACCTTGGTCAGGTGCAGCTCCACGGTTCGGGGCGTGACGGCCAGCTCCTCGGCGATGGCCCGGTTGGCCCGGCCGTCGGCGGCGAGTGCCGCGACGCGCAGCTCCGCGCGGGTCAGCGGCCCGGCGCCCACCGCCGGCCGGGCCGCCGTCCGGGCCACGGGCGGCTGCACGGACGGGGGCGGGGACGCGGGCACACGCGGCGGCACGGACGCGGACGGCGACGGCGACGGCTCGGCTGCCGCCGGCCGCGGGGCCGGCACCCGATCGCTGCCGAGCAGGGAGTCGACGGTGAGGTGGCCGGAGGACGGAGCCGTGCCGAGGGCGACCAGCGCCTGCCGGTACTGCCAGCTGGCGGGCTTCCCCGGGACCGGAGCCGGGGTTCCGCCCGCCTCCGCGGGCCCCGGCCCCTCCCCCAGCGCCGCGGCCATGGCGGCGGGCGAACCCCACAGCAGAGCGCGGCGGCGCTCGTCGGCGAGCAGCTCCACGGCCACCGGGTCTCCGGCCTCGCGGGCCCGCGCGGCGGCCGAACGCCACGGCAGCAGGGCGGGGTTGGCCGCCTGCCGGGCGAGCAGCTGCCGCCCGCACTCCAGCAGGTCGGCGAAGGCCCGTTCGCGCAGCCCGCCCGCGAGCCGGACCCGGCCGCGCGCGTACAGCAGGTAGGCCCAGGGCAGCCCGCCCTCGGCACCGGGCGGCAGTTCGGTCGCGAGGACCCGTTCGGCCGCTGTCCGGTCGCCCCGCCGCAGGTGCAGCAGGGCCCGCAGCGCGAGGGGTCCGGGTGCCATCAGCGGATGCCAGCAGCGGCTCGGCATGATGTCCTCGCACCGGTCCAGGGCCCGGGCCGCGGCGGCGTCGCGGCGCTCCCGGAGTTCGGCGAGGCAGGTGACGAGCAGGGCGAGTCCGGCGACCGCGCGGGCATCGCGCTGTTCGGCGCGCACCACGATCTCGTCCAGCGCACGGCGCGCCTCCCCCGTGTCCCCGGTGAGGACGAGCGCGTGTGCGGCCGCCGCCCGGACGGTGAGCGGTACGTGTGCACGGGCCTCCGGGGCCAGCGCCGCCCGGGCGAGCCGGCGGGACCGGGCGATGTCCCGGCCGCGCTGCGCGGTACGCCAGGCGGCGACGGCCGCCTCGGCGGACCCCTCCGGCGACGGCGAGCAGGAGTGGGGCAGGGTCGGCTCGCAGCCGTCCGCCGGGTCGGGCCGGCTGTACTCGGTGATCCAGTACAGGGCGCGCAGTCCGGAGTGCTCGGCGGTGCCCGGGCGGGCGGCCTCGGCGGCCCGGGCGATACGGGAGCGCGGGGTCACTACGTCGCCGCGGGCCACGAGGAGTTCCGCGGCGCGCAGCCGGGCGCGGTCCGTCTCGGCGTCGGCGACGGCGACGGCCCCGGCCCCGGCCCCGGCCCCGGCCCCCGACCCGTCGGCCCGGGTGTGCAGGGCGCGGTACAGGTGGCGGCTCGCGGTCTCGGGCTCGGTGGGCAGCACGGCCGCGCTCAGGTCGGTGAGCAGCCGGACGCGCAGGGCCGGTGGCACCGGCTCGCGCAGCGCCCGTTCGAGCAGCCGTCCCGCCCGGCCGGGCCGTCCGCCGGCCCGGCACTCGGCGGCTTCGCGGCGCAGGGCCTCCACCGCCCAGGCGGCGCCGATCCGGCGGGAGTTCAGCAGCAGCCGGGCGAGCGTGCGGTCCGGGAGGGCCGCTCGGTGGGCCCACTCGGCGGCCCGGGCGTGCAGTTCCTCGCGGTCTTCGCTGCCGAGGTCGGCGAGGACGGCCCGGGCCGCGGCGGCGGTGCGGAACGCGGGCCGGGGTCCGGGGGCGAGCAGGCCGGTTCCCGACAGCAGTGCCAGGGCCCGGGGGGTGCCGAGGGTGCGTGGGCCCGCCAGCGCGTCGATCAGGCCGGGCGTGCAGTCGGGTCCGGCGACGGCGATGGCGTGCAGGACGCCGAGGAGTTCACCGGGCAGCAGTGCGAGGGTCCGTACGGTGCGTTCCCGTACGGCTTCCGCCGCGCTCTCCTCCAGCCGGCCGAGGTGGTCGGCGCCGGGCGTCCAGCCGTGCCGGACGAACCGTCCGACGACCGAGCGCAGCAGGGCCGGGCTGCCTTCGAGCCGCTGGACGGCGTCGGCGAGGAAGTCCTCGTCCACCGGGGCGTGCCAGGTCCCGGCGAGGACCTCGCCGACGGCCTCGGCCGGCAGCGGGCCCAGGGTCAGCTCGTGCCGGGCGACGGCGTCGTCAGCCGCCAGCGTGCAGGGCTCGATCCGGTCGTGGGCGGTGGCCGGCAGGGCGCTGGTGCGGGACGTGAGGAGCATGAGCGGCGCCCCGGCCAGTCTCCGGGCCAGTGCCTGCAGCCAGCGCAGTGACTGCGGGTCGGCCCACTGGGTGTCGTCGACGACGAGCAGCAGCGGGCGACTGCGGGCGGCTTCCAGGAAGACGGCGCACAGGTCCGCCGGCCGGCAGGTCCACGCACCGCCGGCCCGCCCGCCTCCGGGACGCGCGGTGCTCTGCGCCAGGGCGCCCGCGGCGAGCGCGGGAAGGAGCCGCGCGTGGAGCTGGGCGGCGACGCCGTAGGGCAGCGCGGCCTCCTCCGCCGTCGCCCGGGCGGCGGCGACCCGTACCCCCGCCGCTTCGGCCAGGGCCGCCGCGTGGTCGAGCAGCGCGCTGCGGCCGATGCCCGGAGGCCCGTCCACCTCGACGAGCGCGGGCCGTCCCACCCGTACGTCCTCCAGCAGGCGGCGCAGCAGCCCGGTCTCCGTGTCCCGGCCGACGAGCGCCGCGGGTTCGCCGGGGCGGTCCGGCGGCGTCCTGCGGACCGGTGGTGTCCGGCGGGCCGGTGGTGTCCGGCGGACCGGGTGCGCCGCTGTCGTCCGCTCCATGACTGTCCGTCCTCCAGGGGTGTCGTGTGGATCGGGGCTCCCCCGGCTGCCGCCTGGGAGCGCTCCCCGGGCTGTGTGACGTCCCCCGGGTACTCAGGACGTGGCCGGCAGGCCGTCGGCCGGTCTGGGCGCGCCGGGGTGGCCGCCGAGGCCGCGCGGCAGGTCGGCGCGGCCGCGGACGTCGAGCTTCCGGTAGACGTTGGTCAGGTGCATCTCCACCGTGCGCGGGGTGATGAACAGCGCTTCGGCGATCTTCTTGTTGCTGTGGCCGCGCTCGGCCAGCGTCGCGATCCGGCGCTCGCTGTGGGTGAGCGAGTCGAGGGGGATGGCGGCGAGCTGCGGCATGCGGCCCCCCGCGGTCACCAGCGCGTCGCGCGCGATGGCGGCGAGCACGTGGTAGCCGCAGCGGGTGGCGAGGCCGATGGCCTGGCGCAGATGGCCGCGCGCGCTGCGGGCGTCCCCGAGGACGAGGAGTTCACGGCCCAGCTGGTATTCGGCCTTGGCGAGCTCCAGCCGGGCCGGGGACCGGGACAGCAGGCCGACGGCCTCGGCGAGCAGAGCCGTACGGTCGCGGCCTTCGACGACCGAGGCCTCCGCGACCAGGCCCAGGCCCAGGGCGCGCGGCGTGCCCCAGCACCGGGCCCGTTCCCGGGCGGCCGCCACGATGCCGGCGGCCTCGGCGCCCCGGCCGAGGCGGCCGAGGGTGGTGGCGGCGGGCAGCCACCAGGGGGCCAGTACCGGGTTGGCGATGCCGGCTTCCTCCTGGCTCCGTCCGCACTGCCGCCACAGCTCCAGGGCGCCTTCCAGGTCGCCCAGTTCCCGTAGGATCCGGCCCTTCGTGTACAGGTAGTGCTGCCACTCCCAGACGCTCCGGTCCAGGTCCGGCGCGGTGCGGGCCAGCGCGTCGAGCTCGGCGGCCGCCTGCCGGGTCTCGCCTTGCGAGAGGAGTACGGAGCTCAGCGCGATGCGCGCGAACGGCGGGGCCCCGGCCGCCGGTCCGACGACCTCGACGGCGGCCCAGGCGTCCCGTGCGGCGGCGGGTACGTCGCCGATGCCGTGCAGGATCAGGGACCGGCCCGCCAGCGCGGCGCGCCGGGGCCACAGCGGCGGGTGGGCCTCGGCCGGGGTCAGCGCCTGATCCAGTGCGGCCAGGGCCTCGTCGACGGAGTCGGCGAGCGCGAGAACCGCGGAGGAGCAGAACACCCCCCAGCCTGCGGTGCCGGGCTCATCGGCGCGCAGGGCCTGCCGGGCGAGCGCGGCCGCCCGGCGGGCGGATCCGCCGTCCAGTGCCGCGAAGGCGCTCAGGGCGGCGAGCAGCCGGCGGTCGGCCGGGCTGTGTCCGCTCGGCACGGGCAGGGAGGCCGCCCGGGCGCGGGCGGCGGGCAGGGCGGTCCGGTCGTTCACCGCGGTGGCCAGCAGGGCGGATTCGACCGTGACCCGCAGCTCGTGGTCGGCGGGCTCCTCGCCGGCGCCCGTCGCGGCGCGCAGGTCGTCCAGCACCCGCTCCAGTAAGCGCAGCGCCTCGGGGGCCCTGCGGGTGCCGAGCGCCATCATGGCGTACTGCACGGCGACGGGGGCTTGTTCGCGCGGGCCGGGGGTCACGGCGAGGGCCTGGCGCAGGTGCCACAGCGCGTGCGCGGGTGCGACGACGGTACGGCTGGCCGCGCGGGCCAGTTCGACGTGCAGGGCCCTACGTTCGGCCGCGCCGAGCCGGCGGCCCGGGCCGGCGCGCAGCCAGCGGCCGGCGGCCCTGACGGTCGCACCGGTCGGGGCTTCGGCGAGGGCGTCGCGCAGCACCGCGAACATCCACGGTTCGTCGATCCGGTCCAGCGGGGCGAGCTGCTCGGCGACTTCGGCGGCGGGATGCCCGGCGTCGCTGAGGACCCGGGCGGCCCGGACCCGGAGCTCCTGCAGTTCGGGGCCGTCCAGGGCGCCGAGGACGGCCGCACGGATCCCCTCGCGCATCCGCGCCGGGGAGCCGGGCGGTACCGCCTCGATGTGGCGCAGCCAGCTCAGGGCGTTCTCCACGCGCCGGCCGCTCAGCCCGCTGAGCGCGGCGAGCGGGTCGACGGCGGAGCGGCCGAGCACGGCGAGGGCCGTGGCCACCTGCCGGGCGGGGCGGGGCCCGGCGGCGAGGAACTCGGGGACCAGGGAGGTCAGTACGGTGTGGTGGACGGCGCTCAGCTGGTGCAGGGCCCCGGCGTCGGGCGGGATCCCGATGGTGCGCAGGGCGCGGAGCAGCCGGTCGAGCAGCAGGGGGTTGCCGCCGGTGATCTCCGTGCAGCGCCGGACGAACGGCTGGTCGGCCGGGCCGCCGAAGACGCGGGTGATCATTCGCTGGGTGCCGGTTTCGTCCAGTGGTCCCAGGTCCAGCAGGGCGCAGCGGTCCTGGGCGAGGATCTCGGTGAGCACCTGGGTTCCGGGGCCGGGGGCGCCGGTGCGTTGGGCGAGGACGACGAGGAGGGGCTGGGCGGCGGACCGGCGCAGGATGAAGTCGACGCAGCGCAGGGAGGCTTCGTCGCACCACTGGGCGTCGTCGATCACCAGGGCCGTGGGGCCGTCGGCGAGCAGGTCCAGGGCGCGCCGGTGGAGCCGTCGCCAATCGCGGTGCGTGTCACGCGGACCGGCGGACGCCGGCGACGTCGGGAGCGGTGACGTCACGGGCGGTGGTTCGAGGAGCACATCGACCGCTCGGGCCACGGAGACGGAACCGCCGGGAAGGCCGGTGACGCGCCGCACGGCCATGCCCGCGGCCGCCAGACGCTCGCTCGCGACGGCGAGCAGGCGGGTCCTGCCGATTCCGGCGGGCCCCCGGACGAGGACGGCGCGCGCGGCGCCCGCCCGGGCGTCGGCGGCGTGGCGCAGCAGGGCTTCGAGTTCGGCGGTGTGGGTGTCAAGGCTCCGGGTCGGGCCGTGGGCCCGGACAGTGCCGATGGTGACCACCACAGTAGTTCCTCTCCTGGCATCCAGTTCCAAACGCCACAATCCCCCCGCGCAAACAAGATCGTAAGCGACACCACGGGAGAACTCGGAGCAGATCCAGCAGATTTGAGCCAGAATGCACCGATCCTTGGCCAAGGCGAGCCGCATACCTCTCACCAACCGCCCTGGAGGTCCATCTCATTTCGGCCGTTCCGCTCAGCCGAATTCCCGTACTCCCCGGAGAATCAGCGGAGTTATTGCCGCGCCGGACACCCTGATGGGCCGATATCCGGCCATCCATTTCCGCCCATTCCGCTGCGCTATCGTGCCGGAACAGCCGTCCGCCGAAGCCGACAGACCGGAGCGTCCCGTGCAGTCCTTCCCGGAGCTCGCCTGTCCGCCGCCGGGGTGGGCCGTCTCGGCCTGGCCCGCGGCGCGGCCCCGGCCGGCCGAAGGCTCCCTGGATCTGTGGCTGCTGCACGTCCCCGACGCGGGGCTGCGCTCCGTCGTCCTGGACCGGTCCCCCCTCGACGCGCAGGAACGCGCCCGGGTCGCCGCCTTCGTCCGCCCCCTCGACCGGGACCGGTACGCGGCCGCGCACCTCGCGCTGCGCCGGGTGCTCTCCGCCTACCGGGGTGTGGCCCCGGCAGAGCTCACGTTCTCGCGCGAACCCTGCCCGTGCTGCGGCGGACCGCACGGCCGGCCCGCCCTGACCGGCCCCGACGCGCCGCACTTCTCGCTCTCCCACACCGGTGGCCTCGTACTGATCGCGGTGGCCGGGCGGCCGGTCGGGGTCGACGTGGAGGGGCTCCCGGCCCCGCGGAAGGCGACCAGCGTCGGCGAAGCGCTGCACCCGGCCGAGCGGAGGGAGATCCACGCCGCACCGCCGTCGCTGCGCCCCGCGGCCTTCGCCCGCCTGTGGGCGCGCAAGGAGGCCTACCTCAAGGGCCTCGGCACCGGCGTCGGCCGCAGCCCGGACCTGGACTACCTCGGCAACCCCACGTTCGGCGCCCCCGCCCGGCCGCCCGGCTGGACGGTGAAGGACATCCCCGTCGGCCCGGAACACGCGGCGGCCCTGGCCCTCGAACGCCCCCCGACCGCCACCCCCGGCCTCCTGATCCACCACCATTTCCTCGGCTCACTGGACCGAACCTCGGCACTGTCACTGACCGCCATGTGACCGGAGCGCCCCGGGCCTTTCCCCGCCTCCGGAGAAGAACCGCTTTCCCGCGGAGCGGAGTTCACCGGAAAACCTCGAAGGAATTCCAGATGACCAAGGGGCGAACTCCCGGACATGGCACATCCCGACGCCCACCACGCCCGTCGTGAGCCATTGTCAGTGCCCACTGACAGCATGCGCCGCATGAACACAGCCACCGCAGCCGACTACGGCTGGATACGATCCGCGTCCTCCGCCTTCGCCTACGCGTTGGAGTGCGGCTACACCATGACCCTGGTCGGAGGAGTCGCACCCGAGGACGCGTTCACGATGGCGGGCGCCGCGCCGGGCGGGGTGTGCCGGGGGCTCGACGCGCTGATCGAGCGGCACGTGGCGCTGTTGGACGAGTCCGACGCCTGGCCGGAGTCCTTCCTCACGGGAGCGTTCACGGTGGCGACTGCGACGCGGTACTGGACCGTGGTCCTGGAGTTCGGCGGCGCGCTCGGCATGCGGTCCGGCTTCCTGGGGCCCCTCTCGAACGGGACGCGGGTGGTCTCCCATTCCAGCAACGGCGGCAAGCCCATGGACTTCTTCCATTGGTACGAGAACGGGGAGTTGCGCACCACCTTCGAGTGGCCCGCCGACAGGACCGGCCGGACGCCCGACGATCTGAACGGCCTCATGCGCGAAGTCGGCCTCGATCCGTCGGGCGACGAGGACCCGGCCATCGACCACAAGGCCGCGGTCCTCGCGCTGACCGAACGCCTCACCGGGGTGCGGCTGACGGAGGAACTGCTGCGGGACACCACGTACCTGACGGCCGCCGTCCCGGAGGAACCCGCGGCGGGACGGACACTCTGACCGCGTCGGCCTGTGTGCGCCGGGGAAATTGCCTACCGTCGCGGCCGGAAGGGGCGGAGACTCGTCTCATGGCTGACATGGGAACCTTCCGGGAAGCGGTCACCGCGTGGGCGGCCGGTGGCCCCGGCGACCCCGCGCGCGAGCTGGCCGAGCGGCTGCCCGTCCGGGCGGTCGTCCTGCTCGAAGGGCCGAGCGACGTCGCGGCGGTCGACGCCCTGGCCGAGAGCCGCGGCCGGGACCTGGCGGCCGAAGGGGTCTGCGTCCTGGCGATGGGCGGTGCGATGAGCGTCGGGCGCTTCGCCCGCCTCCTCGGGCCGTCCGGCCTGGGCCTGCGCCTCACGGGACTGTGCGACGAGGCGGAGCGTCGCTACTACGCCCGCGGCTTGGAGCCGGCCGGTGCGGCACAGCCGGGGTTCTTCGTCTGCGCGGCGGACCTGGAAGACGAGCTCATCCGCGCGCTGGGCGTGACACGGGTGGAGGAACTCGTCCAGGCGGAGGGCGACCTGCGCGCCCTGCAGACCTTTCTGCGCCAGCCCGCACAGCAAGGCCGCACCTCACAGCAGCAGTTGCGGCGCTTCCTCGGCACGAAGAAGGGCCGCAAGATCCACTACGGCCGCGTCCTCGTCGAGGCCCTCGACCCCGACCGCACACCCGCCCCGCTCGACGCCCTGCTCACCAGCCTCTGACCGCCGGGCCGGAGTATCCGCTCAGCGGAGCGATTCCCTCGGGGGCCGCTCGCGCTGGGCTCCGTACGCGATGAAGTAGGCCGGGATCCGGTTCAGCCACCGCGAGTCGGTGACGAGCTCCGCCATCCGCTCGGCCCGTCGAGGATCGCCGAACGCGGTGCGGCCGGCCAGCAGCGGTGCGATGACCCGGGTGTGGGCGAGGCGTTGCAGGCCCTGGGTCGCCACGGTGGTGGGCCAGCGGCGGTGCTGGACGCGGCGCACGTCACGGAGCCCGACGGTGCCCTCGCGCAGCGGACGTACGAGGTAACGGGCCGCGGCCACCGCGTCCTGCACGGCGAGGTTGATGCCGATGCCGAAGACGGGTGACATCGCGTGGGCGGCGTCGCCGATGCACAGCAGCCCGGGACGGTGCCAGCGGCGCAGGCGGTCGAGCCGTACGTCGAGCAGTTTCACCTCGTCCCAGGAGGTGAGGGCACCGCTCCGGTCGGCCAGCCACGGGGCGGCGGCGGTGAACCGGGTCAAGAAGCGCTCCAAACCCTCGGCGCGGCGCTCGGTGTCGGTGCCCTTGGGGATGAAGGCGGCGCACTGCCAGTAGTCGCCGCGATCGATGAGCGCGGTGAAGAACCTGTCGCCCAGGCCGCCCACGAGTCCGCTCGGGTCGTCCTCGCGGCGCGGGAGGCGGAACCACCAGGCGTCCATGGGGCACGGGAAGTGTTCCAGGCCGAGTTCGGGCAGTGCCCTGGCCAGGGAGCCACGCCCGTCACAGGCCACGGTCAGGGTGGCCCTGAGCTCGCCGGTACCACCGTCCGCGGTGCGGTAGCGCACGCCCGCGACCCGTCCGCGCTCGATGAGGAACGAGGTCGCCTCGGTGTCCGTGCGCAGGCGGAAGGAGGGTTCCTTGCCCGCTTCGTCGGCGAGGAGGTCGAGCAGGTCCCACTGGGGCACCATCGCGATGTAGTTGTACTTGCCGTGCAGCGCCCCGATGTTCCCCACCGTGACCAGGGACCGGTCCGGGCCGATGGGCAGCTGCACCGACGTCACGCGGCGCTGCGGCAGCCGGGCGAACCGTTCGGCGAGGCCCATGTCGTCCAGCAGCGAGAGGGTGGAGGGGTGCACGGTGTCACCGCGGAAGTCGCGCAGGAAGTCGCCGTGTTTCTCCAGCACCGTCACCTCCACCCCGGCCCGGGCCAGCAGCAGCGCCAGCACCATTCCGGCCGGCCCGCCTCCCACCACGCAGCACGTCGTGCGCTCCACGGCAACCACTCCCTCCGTCGGGATCGGGTGAACCCCAGGAGACGTATACCGCACCGGGCGCGAACGGACGCGACGCTACGGGGTCCGCGGGCCGGTGATGCCGCCGACGAAGGCCTGGACGCGGGCCGTGTTGCCGTTGCGGGGCCAGATGATGCCGTAGTCGATGCGGGGGAAGTGCGGGAAGGGCAGCCAGACGGTGTCCTGGCGGGCGTAGTACTCCTCGGCGCGCGCGCAGGCGAAGGTGACGCCCTTGCCGGCGCCGACCATGACCAGCGCCTCTTGCCAGAAAGCGGCCTCCTTGCGCGGGATGGGCCGGCCGGACGGGGTGAGGCGGGGGTAGTGGTAGTCCTCCATGTAGAGGGGCATGCCGGCGAAGGAGATGAGGGTGGTGTCGGCGAGGTCTTCCAGGGTCACTTCGCTGCTCCGGGCGAGGGGGTGGTCCCGGTTGACCAGGAGCTTGCGTTCCTCCGAGAACAGGATGCGGTCGACGACGAGGTCGGGTTCGTCGACGGGCAGTTCGGTGATCTGCACCTGGACCTGGTCGCCGCGGATCGGGCCGAACGGGTCGGCGAGCTGGATCTCCTGGATCTGGACCTCGAGATCGGGGTACCGGGCGGTCAGCCGGTCGGCGGCGTCGAGGATCAGGGCGGCCGCCATGGGGCTGGAGTAGCCCACCCGCAGGACGCCGCTCACCGCCTTCACGGACGCCGTGGCGTCGGCCAGGGCGCGCTGCATCTGCCGGTAGGCGGGCAGCAGGTCATCACGCAGCTGCGCTCCGACCGCGGTGAGCGACACCCGGCGGCTGGTCCGCTCGAACAACGGCGCCCCGATACGGCGCTCCAGCTTCTGGATCGTCTGGCTCACCCTCCCCTGTGCCAGTCCCAGCCGCTCTGACGTACGCCGAAAATGCAGCTCCTCGGCCAGCGTCAGGAACGCCTCCATCTCGTGCCGCTCCACAGCCGGCCCTCCCTGCTCCGTCATTGGTGAGTCTCGCGCACCGAATCGTAGGACAGGCCGGTCTTGTTCAACGCTTCCGGGCCGACGAGAGTGGGTCCAGCCGCGAGGCCCGGACCTCGGCGAACACCCCTGGCCTTGGTCTCGGGGGCGTCTGCCCTGTCCGGTGATGTTGTACGGGGGAGGTGGGCCGGCGCCGTGCGCCGGCCCACCACGACCGGTGGGAACCGGCCTCCGAAACTTGGCCGCGGGTCCTGCGGTCGCGGCGCCGGGTAAGTATGATCAAGCAATGTCTGACATGACCGAGACCACGCCTGGCTGGCTGTCCGCGGATGAGCTGGAAACGGCCAGGGCCCGGATGCCGATCCTGTACGTGGAAGCCGTGCCCGTGCGCGTGGACGACAGCGGCGAAGTCACCGGCATCGGGCTGCTGCTGCGCATCGGTCCGGACGGAACGGTCAGCCGGACCCTGGTGTCCGGCCGCGTCCTGCACCACGAGCGGGTCCGTGACGCGCTGCTGCGGAACCTGGAGAAGGACCTCGGCCCGGTGGCCCTGCCCCGCGTTCCCGCCTCCCTGCAGCCCTTCACGGTCGCCGAGTACTTCCCGACCGCGGGCGTCACCGCCTACCACGACCCGCGCCAGCACGCGGTGTCCCTCGCCTACATCGTGCCGGTGTCCGGCGACTGCCGCCCCCGGCAGGACGCGCTGGACCTGGTCTGGCTCAGTCCGCGGGAGGCGGCCTCCCCCTCCGTGCAGAACGAGATGCCGGGCGGTCACGGGGTGCTGCTGAAGCAGGCGCTCGCCCACGCGGGGCACGCCTACTGAGCCGGCCCCGGCGTCGTTCGGGAACGCGCCGCGAGGCCCGGACCCCCGTGGTGCAGGGGATCCGGGCCTGTGCTCGGCCGGGGGATCAGCAGTGGCCCACCGAGGTCTGGTTGGCCACCAGCGAGGAGTGGACGTAGCCCGTGCCGACCGCGCTGGACACGCGGAACCACCGGTTCGAGGCGTAGTTGGAGCTCGGCGGGTAGACCCACTGGCTGTCGACCCAGCACTGCATGGTGACGCCCGAGCCGTTGCCGAGGTAGCCGTACGAGGAGCAGCTGGTGCTGGAGCAGGAGCGTACGTTGGCCCCGCCGCTGTTGGACGAGATGTAGCTGCCGGCCGCGTCGGCCGCGCCGGCTCCGCCGAGCAGGGCCGCTGCCGCCAGGCCGGCCGCCGCCGTCAGTGCCATCCGGCCGCGCAGTCCGTTCGTGATCCGTCGCATGGTGTTCTCCTTCGGGGTTCTGCTGGGTGGAGCGCCACCGGCGTCGGCGGCGCTCCACCAGAAAGCCCGTCGCGGGGCGGTCGGCGGAAGGGCTGCGTCGCAGGCCGGACGGGTTCGGACGGGGTCCGTACAACTCCGTACAGGTGCGGGCGGGTTCAGGGGCAGGGAGGCGCGTACGGGAGTCCGGGGAGCAGGCTCGTCCACTCGGCCCGGGTGATCGGTGATCCGGCCCGTTCGCACAGCCGGCGGGCCGCCTCTTCCTCGTCGGTGGCCCATACGACCGCGGCGGGTCCGGAGCCTCCGGCGGCGAGCCGGCGTCCGTCGGGGGCGTAGGCGACGGCGTACCCCTTGCCGCCGAGGCCGCCGAGTACGGCCCGCGGCTGGGGCTGCGCCTGCCGGTCCGTCGGCGCGGAGTCCCACAACCAGACGGTGCCGTCGGTGCTCGCGGCGGCCAGGGTGCGGCCGTCGGGGGCGTAGGAGAGGGCGTAGACGTAGCTGCTCGGCCCGGTGAGCGGGGCGCCGGCACTGACCGGTTCCGGGCCGTCCACCCGCCACCGCCACACGTCGCGGTCCCCCGTACCGGCGGCGAGGGTGTGTCCGTCCGGGCTGAAGGCCACCGACATGACGTAGCTTCCCGGCCCGCGCAGCGTCGCCTCGTGCCGCGGGGCTCCGCCGCCCTGCGGGATCCGCCACAGCAGCACCTGTTTGTCGACCGTTCCCGCCGCGAGCCGGCGGCCGTCCGGGCTGAACGCCACGGAGTACACGTAGTTGGCCGGCTCGGTCAGCTCGGCCGTCGGGCGCGGCCGGGCCGGTTCCCGGGTGTCCCACAGGCGGACCGTGCGGCCCTCGCTGCCGACGGCCAGGGTGGAGCCGTCCGGCGAGAACACGGCGGACTGGATCGTTCCGGTGCCGCCGGTGAGGGGTTCGCCGAGCGGCGCGGGCGTCGCGGGCCGGCCGACGTCCCACAGCCACACCTTGCCCTCGCGTCCCCCGACGGCCAGGGTCCGGCCGTCGGGGGTGAAGGACAGGGTGCCCGAGTAGCCGGTGGGGTTGCTCAGGGGTGTGCCGAGCGGGCGGGGCTGCCACGGGTCGCGCACGTCCCACAGTTGGACCTCGCGTCCGGCGACCGCGAGCAGCTTGCCGTCGGGGCCGTAGGCGACGGCGTTGACGGTGCCCTGTACGCCGCGCAGCGGCCGGGGCGGCAGTCGCCAGATCCGGACGGTGCCGTCGGCGCAGCCGGTGACCAGCCCCGTGCCGTCGGGGAGGAAGGCCGTGGAGGTGACCGGTCCCGGGTGCGGGAAGACCGCGGTCAGGGTCCGGGTCCCGGCGTCGTGGAGGCGTACCTGGTTGTCGGCGCTGCCCGTGGCGAGCCACCGGCCGTCGGCGTCGTAGGCCACGGCGTTGACGTAGCTGGTGGGGCCGTCGGCGGTGGCCGGTGATCCGCCGATGACCTCCGGGGCCCCCGGCTCGTCCCCGGGGGCCGGGACCGGCCAGATCCGGGTCGACCGGTCCTGGCTGCCGGCGGCGAGGCGCCGCCCGTCGGGGCTGAACGCGAGTGCGAAGACGGGCCCGGACGGCCCGGTCAGGGGGTGGGCGTACGGCGCGGGCGGTCCGTCGGCCGCCGTGGTGTCCCAGAGGCGGACCGATCCGTCCGCGCCGCCGGCCGCCAGGGTGGCGCCGTCCGGCCGGAACGCCACCGTGTGGACGGGCGCGGTGAAGCCGTCGAGGCGTACGGCGGCGCCCGGCTTCTCCGGGCCCGGCACGGCGTCGGGCCACAGGTAGACGCCCCCGTCGGCGGAGCCCGCGGCCAGCCGTCGCCCGTCCGGGGCGAAGGACAGCCCGTACACCGCCGACGTGGGCCCCCGCAGGGTGACCGTGGCGGTGGGCCGGTCCGGCTGCCACACCCGTACGGTTCCGTCCCCGGCACCGGCCGCGAGGCTCTTCCCGTCCGGGCTGAACACGAGGGCGTAGACGGTGTCCACGAACTGCGGTACGGCGTCCGCGAGGCGCCGGGGGCGTCCCGCGTCGGCCAGGTCCCACAGGGCCACCGTCCGGTCCAGGCCGGCCGCGGCGAGGGTGTGGCCGTCGGGGCTGAGGGCGATGGCCTGCACCACCCCGCGGAAGGCCAGCAGCCGGGTGGCTTCCGGTCTGGAGGAGGTGTCGAGGAGGGCGGCCCGCGCCTCGGCCGTCGGCGCCGTCCGGTACGCCACCAGGCTGAGCTGCGCGGCCAGGGCCAGGTCGCTGCCCCGGAGGCGTTCGGAGCGGGCCGCGACCAGCCGGGACAGCGCCACCTTGCGTTCCCGCTCGGCGTCGCTGCGCTGGACGACGGCGACCGCCGCGAGGGCGCCGGCCACCGTGGCGAGCACGGTGAGCAGGGCGAGCAGTTGGCGTAGCCGCCGGGTGTGCCGGCGCTCGCTCCGGGCGCGGGACTCCTCCGCCGCGCGCCCGGCGGCGAGGAAGTCCTTCTCGGTCCGGGTCAGTTCGTCGGTCCTGCCGCTGGTGCGGGCCCACCGGTCGGCGAGTGCCAGGCGGGTGCCCGCGTAGAGCAGGGACGGTTCGCGCTCGCGGGTCTGCCAGCGTTCCGCGTCCCGGCTGAGCTCCTGCCACACCAGGAGGCCGGCCCGGTCCGCCTCGATCCAGCCGTGGAGGCGGGGCCAGGCGGTGAGCAGGGCCTCGTGGGCGATGCGTGCCCCGTCGCCGTCGAGGGTGACCAGCCGCCGGTCCACGAACCACTCCAGGACCCCGTGCACCTCCGAGGGCCCGGCCCCTCCCGTCTCCCGGCCGTCACCTTCGTACGGGGTCTGCTCGCCCGGGCCCGGCAGCGGCAGCAGTCTGCGGGCGTCGGGTTCTCCGTCGCCGACCGCCACCATCCGCAGGAACAGCACGCGCGCCATGAGGCGCTGGGGCTCCGTCAGCCCCGCGTACGCCTCCTCGGCGCTGGCGGACACGGCGGCCGAGATGCCGCCGCCCGCGCGGTAGTCGGCGATGGTGAGCACGGTGCCGCGGCCCCGCTCCCAGGTGGACAGCAGGGCGTGCGACAGCAGCGGGAGCCCGCCGGCCCCCGAATGGCGCAGGTCGGCCACCAGCAGGTCGGCGAAGCCGGGGTCGACGGTCAGCCCCGCCTTCCTGGCCGGCCCGTGGACCGCGCTGCGGATCTCCTCGTCGGTGAGCGCGCCCACGACGATCTGCGCGTGCTGGAGGGCCGGTCCGAGCAGGGGCTCCTGGAGCGCGTGCGGGTAGAAGTCGGCCCGCAGCGCGCCCAGTACGCGTACGGCGTGGGAGGGCAGGGCCGTCAGGCAGGTCAGGAAGGCTTCCCGGTCGTCGGCCCGGCGGCACGCGGTGAACACCTCCTCGAACTGGTCCACGGCCACCAGGAGCGGCGCGCCGCCGCGTTCCGTCCAGTCGTGCGCGTACGCGGCCAGGGCGTGCGGATCCGTTCCCTCCGGAACCCGGTCCGCTTCGCCCGTGGCGGCCCGCAGCGCCGTCGCGAGCGACGCCAGTGGGGTCGGGCCCGGGGTCAGCAGGACGGGCAGGAAGCCGTGGTCCGCGCGCAGGACGGGCAGGACCCCGGCCCGCGTCAGCGACGACTTCCCCGACCCGGAGGGCCCGACCAGCACGTGCGCCACGGTCGCGCCCTCGGTGGTCAGCCGCTCCACGACGGTGTCGCGCAGTCGGTCGCGGCCGAAGAACCAGTCGGCGTGGTGTTCTTCGAAGCCGGCGAGGCCGCGGTACGGCAGCACCCCGCCGGCGGTACGTCGGGAGCGGTCCCTGCGCAGGTCCGCGAGGCGCTCCAGCCAGCGCTCGACTTCGGCCGCGTCGACCACGCCGAGTTCGGCGAGCAGCCTGCGGAACAGCGGGAGGGAACCGATGGACGGCAGGCTCTGCCCGGCGAACCAGCCTCCGATCGTGGTGTGCGCTCCGGGCGCCGCGACCCGGACGGCCACCGCCCGTACGGTCAGGTCGCTCTTCTCGCGCAGGCGGGTCAGTTCGGCGGCGAACTCCTCGCGGGGCGAGGGGAAGGGGGGCGGTGAGGGGGGTAACGGTTCCGTCGGACGGTCCATCTGGCCTCCCGGATGCTCCGGTGAAACGTCAGGGCGGGGAGCATCCTCCACCGCTCGTCCGGACGCGGTGTGCGAAGCCCGGCGATCGGACGTCTTTTCCGCATATCACCGGACCGGGGACCGGGCGTTACGGCGCAGCCGTCCTGGTCCTGGACCGGACCCGGGGGCGAACGGCCATGGCCCCCGGCCTCCACCGTGGGGGACCCGGGTCGGTACGCGTCAATGCCGTGATCGCGTATTCACCCCCCGGGCCGGTGTAACCCGCGCGGCGGGCACGGCGCCGCCGCTCCCGTCCAACTCCCCGTGACCACCGGGGTCCGACGGTGGTCCGGCGACCGGAACCGTGCCCGTCGACGGCCTCACGGCGGCTCGGAGTGGATCACTTTCGATGCCACTCTGCCTCGCGAAAAGGGGCAGCGCGGTGAAGCGGCCGCACAGTGATGAGAGGGAGGACCGTGACGTCTCAGGTGGCCGATGGAGCGACGCCGGACACAGCCCAGCCCATTCCGGGGCAGGCCGGGCCCCGCGCCGACCGGCTCGGCTCCGTCTCCGGTACGGCCGGGCCGGCGGCGGGGCGGCCCGACCCGGAACTCCTGATCGCCGCGTCCGTGTTGCTGGCGGAGGCGGCCCACACCGCGAGGCGGGCCGGCGCGGACCTGACCGGGGCGTTGAGCAGTTGGCGGCTCGGACTGGCCGCCGTACGCCGTCCCGGGTGGGCGCTCGGCGCGGCGGTGTCCTGTGCCAAGGCGCTGACCAGCCCTTCGGGGCTCGGTTTCGGTGCCAACGGCGGACTCGTCGGGGAGCTGGCCCGGACGGCCGGGACCGTGACCCACCGCCGCCCGGCCGCGGTGGCCATGGCCGTGGACGCCTTCGCGCTGAGGATCGAGGCGGCGGCGGTAGCGCACCCGAACCTCGACTCGGCCCTGGCGAGGCGGCTCACCGACGCCATGGTGGAGGGGAACCGGTGGAAGGCGCTGCGCGCTCTCCACGCGCTGGTCGAGCGGCTGGGCGTGACCCGCGCCCTGACGACCGTCAGCCCCGTGATCACGGAGCTGCTGGCCCTGCTGGGGCTGCTCGACGAGAATCCGGTCAACGACGACTTCTCCTGGGTGACCCTCGCCGGCGGCGTGCCCACCACGGATCCCTTCTTCGGACTGCCGAGGTCGCTGCTCGGGTACCTCGATCCGGGCCCCGGTCGGGCGGAGCGGACCGAGCCGGACTCCATCCTGGCGAAGGTCCTCACGACGTCCCGCAACGACATCGTCAGCTACATCAACGACATCGGCGCCCTCGGCAACCACGGCCTGGTGCTGCTGCGTCGCGTCGAATGCGCCGACGGGCAGGTCAGGTACGTGCTGCTGCTGCCCGGTACGAGCTTCTTGCTGCCGAGCAACAACACGCCGCAGGACCTCGTCGGCGCCTTCAACGGGTTCGTGCGCTCCGACACGACGTACACGCGCGCCGCGCGGCAGCTGCTGCGGCGGGCGGGGGTGCCGGACGGGTCGGAGCTGATGTTCGTCGGACACAGCCTGGGCGGGCTGACCGCGATGAACCTGGCGATGGACGTGGAGCTGGCGTCCACCTACCGGATCACGCACGTGATCACGTTCGGCTCCCCCATCGACACCAAGCGCCCCGCTGACCACACCACCCGGGTGATCAGCCTGGTCAACAAGCACGACGTGATCTCGACGCTCGACGGGCGCGGGCCCGCCTCGCCCCACGCCGTCCCCGCCGGCTGGGTCGAACTGACCTGGCTGGACGAGTCCTACGACTACCCGCTGTCGCACGCGCCGCAGGCGTACTCCGACAGCCTGCGCGGGGAGATGGCGCCCCACCGCGACCGGGTGAACGAACTGATCGAGGCCTACGACGGCGAAGTCGTGGGGAACCAGCCGTACATGCTCCGCGACAAGTGACCGCGTGACCACGAGGGAGACCGACCGATGACCCCTGCCGACGGCCCGGCCACGACGGCGTCGCGACCCGAGACGGCCGCGCCCCTGGAGAACGTGCTGTTCAGCGCCGCACTGGTGGCCCGGCGCCTGCCGTGGGCGGACCTGCCCGCGCGCACGCTCGGTCTGGACGCGCTGACCCGCGAAGGGCTGACGCGCCGGCTGGTCGCGCACCTGCGGGGCCGCCGGGACGACGGGCGGCCGGTGCGGCTGCGCACGCCCTTCGGGACCTTCCTCGTACCGCTGACGCGGGCGGACGCCGAGAGCCTGCTGACCCGTGCCGACGGTGCCGGGGCGCTGGGGAGCGCGTACGGACTCGCCGACGACGGACGCCCGTACGGACTGTCACCGCACGCGGCGCCGGAGGGCGCGTGGGAGGTGCTGACGGAGGACGAACTCGACGGGCTGACCGCCCAGGTGGCCGAGCACCTGGCTCCGGTGATCGCTGCCCGGCGGGAGGACGGCACCCTGGACGGGGACCACTGGCACGACGCCGTGCTGCGGCTGAGCCGGCGCGTGGTGCTGGGGGCCGACGCCGCCGAGGACACCCTGCTGAGCGAGATGGTCACGGCGGCGGCGGACGCCGCGGGCGGCCGTGCGTACGAGGTGCGGGCGGCCGCCGTGCGACGGCGGCTGGCGCCGTACCTGGCCCATCCCGGGCCCGGCTCCCTGGCCGGGCGGATGGCGGCCCGGGGCCGGGGCGCCCCGGAACCGGACCTGGCCGTCGCGCACGCGCTGGCCCTGGTGTCGACGGCCACCAGCGTGTCGGCGCTCCAGGCCCTGGCCGTGCTGGCCGCCGGCGCCGCCTCGCCCGAGGAGGCCGTGGACCGGGTCCTGGACCGCTACGCTCCGCTGTCCGCCGTGGTGTACCCGGTGCGCGCGCCGCTGGGCGCAGACGGCGGCCCGGTGATCGAAGCCGGGGAGGAAATCCTGTACGCCCCACCGCTGTTGGGGCAGCGCGTGGAAGGGGAGCGTACGGATCCGGCGTGGGCGCTGTGCGGGAACCCGTCCGGCTGCGGCGCCGCACGGTTCGCCGCGCTCGTCGGCCGTGAACTCGTCCGCGGGATCACCACCGGGGCGCGCCCCGTGCTCCTCGCTCCGCGGTTCGCCGTGGACCGGCTGCCGGACACCCTCGATCCCCGGACCGTGGTCGTGGCCCTCGACGGGCCTCCGAACCGGCACGCCGCGCCGCTTTCCGCGTACGGGGCGTTGGGGCGGGGCGGCGCGGACCGGCTGGACCGGCACGCGGAGAGCCTCGCCGCCTGCGCCGCCGATACCGGCTGGAACGGGAGCGAGGTCGGCGAACGGTTCCGCATGTCCCTCCTCGACCACGCCGACCGCTGTTCGAGGGCGGCCGCCGACGTACGGCGTGCCGCGAGGCGACTGTCGGAGTGACCTTCCCTCGAACGGACGACCGCGCGTCCTTCTGTCCCGATCGGCCGTGATCAACAGCCGTCCCGGACGTTCAACCGGCGAAAACCCGTCTCGCCGACACCCTGTCGATGATGTGCGATGTGAAAGTGAGGTCCGAGCGTGAGGGACAGTGTGGCCGAGATGATCAAGGCGACCGGGGCGGAACTCGGTTCCGTCAGACGGTTGCTGGGCGATGCCGGCGGGGTGGCGTGGGACCGCCTCCTCGACTGGCTCGTCGACGACTACTTCCGGGTGGTCGCGATCGGCCTGGACAACATCCCCGCGGAGGGCCCGGCCGTGCTCGCCGTCAACCACTCCGGCGCCTGGGGCCTCGACGCGTTCGTGCTGTCCAAGGTCCTGAGCAGGACGCTGGACCGGCGCGTGCACTTCCTCGCGGCCCCGTTCGTCTTCCGCACCCCCATCCTGGGGCAGCACGCGCGCCGCAACGGCGCGCTCCCGATCGGTCCGACGGCCGGGGTCGACCACCTCAACGCGGGGCGACTGGTCGGGGTGTACCCGGAGGGCATCGCAGGCCTGGAGAAACCGTTCACCGAGCGGTACCGGCTGCGGTCCTTCAGCCCCGGCTTCGCGGTCGCCGCCATCCGCGCGGGGGCCCCGGTGCTCCCGGTCGGGATCGTCGGTGCGGAGGAGGCGTGCCCCAAGCTCGGCGAGGTGCCGACCCTCGCCCGGCTCCTCGGCGTGCCGTACTTCCCGGTCACCACGCCGTTCCCGCTGCCGTCGAACTGGACGATCACCATCGGGCTGCCGATCCCGGCGCCGGCCCGGCCCGACGGCCTGACCGCCCGCCGGGACGCCGCCCGGCAGCTCGGCGAGACCACGCGTACGGCCGTCCAGGAACTGATCGACCGCGAACTGGCCGAGCGGGAGAACCTGTTCGACTGACACCACACCTGCGCCCGCCGTCCGGGCCGGTGGAGCCGGAACCGGTCCCCCGACCAGGTGTTACGTCGGCCCGTGTGCGCCCACCAGCGGCGCCCGGTATCGTCCCTTGTGTGCGATCCGCCCGACTCCTTGGCTCCGTGCAGGGTCGGGCAGCCGTGGATGTCGGCAGAGGAACGCGATCACAGGGCACTTCACGGCTCGCTTCAGCGCGCACGGCGGCCGGTCATCCTCACCGGAATCGTCGCCCACGTGGCCTTCGCGGCATCCCCGTGCGCCCAGGAAATCACCCTCCCGAAGACCGGGTGCATCACCGGGCTCCAGCCGCCGGAATTCGAGACAGGGCCGAAAGCCTGAGGCCGGTCGCCGAGTCACCGCTCAAACCCGGTTCGCGACCCGAGATGACGAGTCGCGGGACGGTGACTATCATGAGGAGAAGACGCCCGCCATCGCGGGAACCGTCCTCGCCCGCGGTTACGCGCGAGGCTTGAGAATTCGCGGTCCAGCCCAGTGGTCCGTGGCCCGACAAGGCCATGTTGACGGCGGATACGCACTCATCACATTCAACCCGGTCACACGTAAGACCTCCGTACATTTTGCCCGAGAGGAGGAATGACAAATTTCGTGCAGCAGTGAGTGACAGAACAACGAGAAGGGTTCTGAACCATGCAAGCACTGAGAGTGAAGCGGCTCTTCGCGGTGTCCGCCATCGGCGTTCTGATGGCTGGTGGCGCCGCTCTGGGCGCCGCAGGTACGGCTTCGGCCGCAGCACCCGCCCACCCGGTCACCTCCGTCTCCACCTACAGCCACGGCGGCGGTTGGGACGATGACAACGGCTACGGCCACGGCGGGTACGACGACGATGACGACTGGGGCGGAGGCTACGGCGACGACTGCTGACGAACCAAGCCACGCTGTGCGGACCACGGACGGTCCGCACAGCGTCGCATGTCGTCAAGACGCGCCTACCGGCGAGTAGAGCGGACCGCACCGCGCGAGGATGGCCGCATGGTAAACGGATTCGCCACACGCACCATCGAGGTCACGACCGGTTCCACGGAGACCATCCACGATCTGACGGCCGCATGCGCCGCATTCCTGCGGGAGACGGCCGGCGGGCGAGACGGACTGCTGAACGTGTTCACCCCGCACGCGACGGCGGGACTCGCCGTCATCGAGACGGGCGCGGGCAGCGACGACGACCTGCTCGACGCCCTGCGTTCCCTCCTCCCCCCGGACGACCGCTGGCGGCACCGGCACGGTTCCCCCGGCCACGGACGCGACCACGTACTGCCCGCACTGGTACCCCCGCACGCCACGCTCCCGGTCGTCAGGGGCGAACTCGCCCTGGGGACGTGGCAGTCGGTGGTCCTGGTCGACACCAACCAGGACAACCCCCACCGCACGGTCCGCCTCAGCTTCCTCGGATGAACGTGCGCTGAAACCCTCTGCGCGCCGACACGGTGCCGTGCCAAAATTCAGCGCATGTCAGTTCGATATCCGCGCCCCTTGCGCCCCGGTGACCGCGTCGGAATCACCTCTCCCTCCAGCGGAGTCGACGAGAAGCTCCGCGAGCGCCTGCACGTGGCCATCCGCGACGTGGAGGCACGCGGATTCGAGGTGGTCCTCGGACAGTGCATGGACGGCTCGGGACATGTCAGTGCCCCCGCCGCCGCGCGCGCGGACGAACTGATGTCGATGCTGACCGATCCCGAAATCCGTGCTGTGGTGCCGCCGTGGGGCGGGGAGCTGGCGATCGACGTCTTGCCGCTGCTCGACTGGGACCGGCTGCGCGCCGCTGAACCGACCTGGCTCGTGGGGTTCTCCGACATGTCGACCGTCATCACCCCGCTCACCCTCCTCACCGGGGCCGCGAGCATTCACGGCAACAACCTCATGGACACTCCTTACCGGACCCCCGAGGGGCTGGTCTCCTGGCTCGACATCGTCAGCGCACCACGGGGGCACCGGTTCACACAGATCCCGCCCGGCCACCACAGATCCACCGGCTGGGACGACTTCGCCGCCCAGCCCGAGGTACGGGAATTCACGCTCGACGCCCCTGGCACGTGGACACGGCTGGACGGAAGCGGAGACGTGGACGTCGAGGGCCGGCTGATCGGGGGCTGCATCGAAACCCTGTGCAACCTCACCGGGACCGGCTATCTCGACGTGTCCGCCTTCGCACGGACCGAGGCCAGGGACGGGCTCCTGGTGTACGTGGAGGCCGGCGGCGATGACGCCTTCACCATCTGCCGGAACCTCCACGGCATGCGGTTGGCCGGCTTCTTCGACGCGGCGAACGCGGTGCTCGTCGCACGGACCCCGGCACCGGACTCCCCTTCACTGTCCCAGCACCAGGCCGTGCTGGACGCGCTCGGCCCCTTGAACGTGCCGATCATCGCCGACATGGAGTGCGGCCACCTCCCGCCGTACATGCCGATCGTCAACGGGGCGCACGGCCGACTGGTCCACACGCCGACGCGGAGCGAACTCACCCAGACCTTGGCCTGACGGCCTCGGGCGCTCGTTCGCGTACGGGGTTCTATTGGGTGCGCCCGGCCATCAGGTCGTCCTGGTGAGGGTGATCGGCATCCGGGTGGCGCAGATCGGCGCCGTCGAGGCCCGGGGCGGTGGGCTCGCCGCGGCAGGTCCACAGGAGAGCTCCTGCCAGGAGCACGGCGCCTCCCAGCAGCCAGGGCAGTGGACTGGGCGGAAGGACACTGATGATCAAGCCGGTGAGCGCTCCCGTCAGCTGCATGGCGAGGGACTGGACGGACAGCGCGGTGGCGCGGCCCGAACCGGCGACACGGTGGTGCAGGACGTCGTTCTCGCTCGGGCCCGCAGCGCCGAGCCCGACGTAGACCAGGCCGTAGCCGATGGCCGCGAGGACCATGGAGCCGACTCCCGTGGACGCCGCGGTGGCGCCCAGCAGGAGCAGGCCACTCGCGCTGGTGCCGAGGCTCACCAGGACGGCGCGCTCGCCGCTGCCCGCGAGCCGGGCGGTCAGCGGTGCGAGGTGGCTTCCGATGGCGGAGCAGACGAATCCGGCACAGGCGAGTGCGGCGAAGAGCACCGCACCTGACTCCGACGCACCGGTAAGGGCTGCGGCACGGCCCGGTGTGAGCAGTTCGATCGCGGCCAGGGCGCTGCCGGCGGCTCCCGCGCTGAGGAGCACCCTGCGCACGAGGGCGTCGCGTCGGCCCAGGCGCAGTCCGCCCGCGACGGTGGCCGGGATGCCCCGGAGTACGTCGCCCAGGGTGGCCGCCGGCCTGGGCGGCTCGGGCAGAGCGGCCAGGACGTACAGCACGAAGGCGATCTCGACCGCCGCGCCCAGGAGCAGGGGCACGGAAAGGGGCAGCACCAGTCCGGAGGTTGCTCCGCTCAGTCGGGCGCCGAGGTCGGGGCCGAGTCCGAGCAGCCAGGGAAGGGTGCCGCCGAGCAGGGTGCCGGCTGCGAGTGCGGCGGATGTCGCGGAGGCGCCGCGGGCCAGGCCGGTGCGCAGTTCGGCGCCGGGACCGGAGTGCGCGTGGACGGTGTCGACGTACCAGGCTTCGGCCGGTCCGCTGGACAGGGCGCGGCCCGCGCCCATCAGCACCATGCCGAATCCGAGCACCCAGCCGGTGGTGCCCAGTCCTTGAAGGGTGAGGGCAGTGAGGTTCAGCAGGCCGGCGGCGGCCAGTACGGCGCGGCGTCCGAGGACGTCGGACAGTCCTCCGGTGGGCAGTTCCAGCGCGGCGGCGGTGAGGGAGTGTGCGGCGAAGAAGCCGGCGATGGCCGCCATGGCCATGCCGCGCTCGGTGAGCAGCAGGATCAGGGGTGCGATGGTCAGTCCCAGCGGCAGCCAGAACAGAACGCAGACCGTGACGTAGCGGCGGCGTGCGCCGCGTATGTCCAGCGGGCCCGTCACGACACGTCCTCCGACTCTGTATCCGCGGGGGCGGAGGCGTCCGGTTCTGCGCCGGGGTCGCGCGGAGCCAGGGGCAGCCCGGCGGTGAGGAGCACGACCTGCGCGGCGCGCGGATCCCCCGCGTCGCGGGTGGTCAGTTCGTTCACCGTCCGGTCGATCACCTCCCAGAGTTCGGTGAGGGACTCGGGAGTCAGACGGGGCATCAGGTCACTGATGCCGGACCGCTCCACCCACTCCGGCCCCAGCCGTCCCTCGGCGATGTCGGCCTCGTGGCGGACGAGGGAGGCTCCCAGGTGCTCGATCTGGGTCCTGCGCGACAGGCTGACGTAGGCGCGGCTGCCCGGTGTGGCGTCCATGGCTTCATTGCTCCAGGCGGTCGCAGCGTGCACCGCCTGCCAGCGGCGCTCCCGCCCGTCTCGGTGCTCGGCCTCGGCGACGAACGCGTACTTCGCCAGAACGCGCAGGTGATAGCTGGTGGAAGCGGACGACTCCCCGGTCCTGACCGCGAGTTCACTCGCGGTCGCCGGCCCGTCCTGGCGCAGCATCCCGAGCAGCCGGATGCGCAGAGGGTGCGTGAGCGCCTTCAGGGCTGCCGCGTCCTGCTCGGGATCGAGTACGCGTTTCCGCTCTTCGCTGATCATGACGGGAGGGTAGAACGCCCCGGAGGTTTTCCAAAAGTCTTTTTGCAGAACTTCTTTGGGGAAGTTGGCCGGCAGCCCCGCGCCCTTCGGGCGGTGACGGTCGTGTGTCACAGGTGCCGCGGCGGCGGCGAGCGCGTTGCCCAGGGGCGTGCGCTGGTAGAGCACGGATCGTCCTGAGCGGGCGCGGTCGATCATCCCCGCTTCGCGGAGGACGGCCAGATGCCGGCCGGCCGCGCCGAGCGTCATGCCGAGCATGGCGACGAGTTGCGTCGTGGTGGCCGGCTGTTCCAGTGCGGCCAGCAGCTGCGCCCGAGGCGCGCCGATGAGCGCCCACAGCGCTGCCGGGTCGGCATCGGCGGAGGTCTGCCACAGGGCGGCCACACCGCGGGCCGGGTAGATCAGTGCCTTGGGCCACGGTTCGTCGACGTGTACGACGAGGCCGGGCCAGACGAACACGGACGGCACCAGGAGGAGGCCGTCGCCCTCCAGCGAGACCGGGCTGCGGGGCGGATGGCCCTTCAGCTCGATGGCACCGTCGTGCCAGCGCACCCGATCGTGCAGGCCGTCCAGTGCCGCTGCCCAGCCGAATCGGGACAGGCGGCCGGCGCGGTGCACCACGTCGTGCTCGCACATCGCTTTCAGCCGATGCCAGTCGGGAGCCAGCAGCGCGTGCCAGGCCTCGTCGAGGGTGTCGGCGATGCGGTCGACGGCGTCGCCGCCCCGCAGGACACGCAGAGAGCGCTCGTCGCGAACCGGATGCCCGGCCAGCCATCGGTCGATCTCCTCCCGCGCCTGCCGAGGGGGTGTCGCTTTGATCGCGGCGAGGTCCTGCGCCCATGTCTGCGCCATACCGGCCGGTGGCTGGTTGATGAATCCGACACCGCCCCGCCGGGACTCCAGGCAGAGAACGGCGTGCAGATCCGTCTCACGCAGCAGGCGGCGGTAGGTCGGCGCCAACCGGCCGGTCCACCCTGCCGACGGCGCCGATCGCGCTCCGTCGCTCAAGAGCCGGAGCAGACGGGTCAACTCCGTCAACGGTGACAGCGCGAACCGCGTGCGCAGGAGATCCTCGGCGCGCACTCCGAGTCGAAGCATCTGTCCCCATCCCCTCGTTGTTTCGCACCCATGCGAAAGACTGGCCCGGCGATCGGCTCAGCGGCACGCTTCTCGCCATGACCCCGAGCGATACCACGACTGCCCCCGCCACCTACCGCGAAGTCTTCGCCAACCCGGTCTTCCGCCTCCTCTTCGGCGCCAATCTGGCGGCAGTGCTCGGCACGACGCTCCGCATGGTGGCCCTGTCGCTCCTGGTGTACGACGTAACGGGGTCCGCCTTCCTCACCGCCCTCAGCTACGGCGCGGCCTTCGCCCCGCAAGCCATCGGCGGGGTGCTGCTGGGGGCATTGCCGGACCGGCTACGCCCGCGGCCCCTCATCGTGGCCGGTCACGGCCTCGAATGCGCGGTCGGCGCAGTGGTGGCGCTGGCACCCCTGCCGGTCGGCGGCGGCCTGCTCCTCGTGGCCCTCCTCGGCGCGCTCACCCCTGCCTTCCGGGGTGCGACCAGCAAGGTCATCGCCCAGTCGCTCCAGGGCGACGCCTACGTACTGGGCCGCTCGCTGGCCGGTCTGACCATGTCCGGCGGCCAGTTGGTCGCGCTGGCGGCCGGCGGACTGCTCGTCGCGTGGCTCGGCATCCCGGGTGCGCTGCTGGCCGGGGCGCTCTGCCATCTCATCGCGGCGCTCGTCGTCCGCCTGGGCATGCCCGATCTCCCAGCCGGAGGCAGCGCGGCCGGAACGCTTGTGCGACGGAGCTGGTCCGGTACGAGCGTGCTGCTGAGGGAGCGCGCGGTGCGCTCGCTGTTCCTGGCGCAGTGGCTGCCGCCGGCGTTCATCGCCGGGGTAGAGAGCCTGGTCATCCCGTACGCGCGAGCTCGCGGATTCTCCGTCACCGCCGCGAGCCTGCTCCTGGCCGCCCTGCCCGTCGGCATGGTCTTCGGGGACCTCCTGATGGGCCGTCTGGTGCGGCCGGCGGTCCGCGTGCGGCTCGTCATGCCGCTCATGGCACTCGCCGGGATCGCCTTTCTGGGTTTCGTGTTCGAGCCGTCGCTCGTGATCTGCGCCGCGCTGCTCGCTCTGGCCGGTGTGGGGAACGCCTACATGCTGGGCGTGCAAGGACGATTCCGGGATGCCGCGCCGACCGTACTCATCGGACAGGCCTTCACCCTGCTGGGCACGGGGTTGATGGTCCTTCAGGGCATCGGCCCCCTGCTCTTCGGGGCGCTCGCCGAGTGGACCGGATACGGCATGGCCGTCACCGCTGCCGGGGGTGCCGCCGTTGCCACTGCCGTCGCGCTGTGGCCGGGCTGGGCTCGGTCCGACGGCCACCTGCCGGTCCGCGCGGGGCAGGCCCCCGGGAAGTAGCCGGCGGCGGCCGAGGGTCAGAGCTCGCGCAGGCGGGCGGCGGCCTGTTCGGGGGCGATGTCGTTGACGAACTGGCCCATGCCCGATTCGGTTCCGGCCAGGTACTTCAGTTTGTCGGCGGCCCGGCGGGTGGTGAACAGCTCCAGATGGCACGCGTACAGGTCCCGCCCGGTGCGTACGGGGGCCTGGTGCCATGCCGCGATGTAGGGCGCGGGAGTGGGGAAGAGCCGGTCGAAGCGGCCGAGGAGGTCGAGGAGGAGCTCGGCGAGTTCGGCCCGCTCGGCCTCGGTCAGGGCGGGCAGGTCGGGGACCCGCCGATGCGGGTAGAGGTGCACCTCGTACGGCCAGCGGGCGGCCTCCGGTACGAACGCGCTCCAGTGTTCCCCGGTCCGTACGACCCTGCGTCCGTCGGCGAGCGCGTCGTCGCGCACGTCGTCGAAGAGGTTGCGCCCGGTCGCCTCGTGGTGGCGGGTCACCGTGTCCAGCATGCGCCGGGTGTGCGGGGTGAGCACGGGCAGTGCGTACACCTGTCCGTGGGGGTGGGCGAGGGTCACGCCGATCTCGCGGCCCCGGTTCTCGAAGCAGTAGACCTGCTCGACGCCGGGGAGCCCGGCGAGTTCGGCGGTGCGGTCGGCGAGGGCCGCGATGACGGTACGGACCTGCTCGGCGCTGAGATCGACGAAGGAGGCGTCGTGGTCGGGGCTGAAGCAGACGACCTCGCACCGGCCCCCGCCGGGTCCGGCCAGCGCCGGGAAGCGGTTCTCGAAGACGGCGACCTCGTAGTCGGGGGCCGGGATCTCGGTGGGCCGTCCGGGCGCGGAGGGGCAGAGCGGGCACTGGTCGGCGGGCGGGAGGTGGGTCCGGCCCTGGCGGTGGGAGGCCATCAGCACCCACTCGTCGAGGAGCCGGTCGCGGCGGCGCTCGGAGGTGGTGACGGTGGACGGCAGGTCACGGGTGTCGGGGTGGTCGCGTACGGCCTCCTCCGCCGTGGCCCTGCCCCCGTAGTAGAGGAGGGTGCGTCCGTCGGAGAGCGTCGTACGCGTCTTGTTCACAGGGTGCCCTCGGCCGGTCCGGGAGCCAGCAGCACGTCACCGACCCGCTCGGTGACGGCCGCCGCCTCGTCCTTGGGCAGGTTGTCGGTGACCAGTACGTCGATCTGGTCCAGTGTGGCGAAGGTGGTGAGGCCCACGCTCGACCACTTGGTCTGGTCGGCCAGGAGTACGGTGCGTCGCGCCGAGCCCAGGAAGGTGCGGTTGGTCTCCGCCTCGGCGAGGTTCGGTGTGGTGAGGCCGGTGGTGAGGCCGAGGCCGTGGCAGCCGAGGAAGAGCACGTCGACGTGCAGGGACCGGATGGCCTGGTCCGCGATGGGCCCGACGAGCGCGTCGGACGGGGTGCGGATTCCACCCGTGAGGATGACGGTGGGGGTACTGCCGGTGCGGCCGGCGGCCTCGAACACCCCCGCCGTTCGGATCGAGTTGGTGACCACCGTGAGGTCCGGGACCTCGGTGAGCTCCCTGGCCAGGGCATGGGTCGTGGTGCCCGCGGAGAGCGCGATGGCGGAACCGGGGGCGACCAGGGCCGCGGCGGCGCGGGCGATGGCGTTCTTCGCCGCCGTCTCCCACTCCGCCTTGGTCTCGAATCCGGGCTCGTGGCTGCTGGGTTCCTCGCCGAGCACCGCGCCGCCGTGAACCTTCCGCAACCAGCCCTCGCGGGCGAGGATGTCGAGATCTCGGCGGACGGTCATGTCGGACACGTTCAGGGTGCGGGTCAGCTCGTTGACCCGCACCCCACCCCGCCGGCGCACCTCCTCGAGGATGAGGGCGCGGCGCTGATGGGCCAGCAGGCTGCCGGGATCGGCCATGCTTCGGTTCCTCTCCTCGGGGACGCGTGCCCCCGATATACGCACACTATCCCCGGCGATCCAACAGAGGTCAACAAACTTCAACGCCGCCGAAGCGAGCGCCGACAGGGCCAACTGGGGCTGGGAATCATACGGTTCACCTTCTTGACATGGCACCGCAATGGCGGTGTGATGTGTGCCTTCCCGTTGAAATTCGTTCGCTCTTGATGGTTTCTGCGGGGTGCGCAAGCGTCCATCGCTCCCTTCCGCACGCACGCTTTCCCAGATCCCCAGCCCCGGAGGTCATCTGTGGACACGGTCCGAACCGCCCTCGCCCGCCGCCTGACGGCGCTCCTCACCGCACTGCCGCTCCTGGCCCCGGTGGCAGGTACGGCCGCACTGGCCGGCGCATCGGTCCTGGCCGGCGCCGCTCCGGCGGCCGCCGCGGCCGACGGTCAGGCGCTCACCCCGCCCATGGGGTTCAACAACTGGAATTCGACCCACTGCCGGGCCGATTTCAACGAGGCGATGGTCAAGGACAT